>WBXJ01000017.1 GCA_008933045.1 Verrucomicrobiota bacterium | reverse complement strand
TCAGGCATGTTTTCCACCATTTTCGAGGTTTTGCGACCGGAAGTTCATTCGAACAATTAGTTGTCATAAAGTTTTCTGGCATCACGACGCGTTTTTATCAGGGATTTGACCGATGGAGTAACAATAGCGTTCAAGCTAAACCGAGATGATGCAACTTCCAAGATTAGACCACCCGTCGGAAAGCGTCCGCTGATTGACTTCTACAACGGTGTCATTAGTTTTGAGGCACCGGCGCGAGCCGCCGAGCTATGAAAAATTTTATCTATAGTTGCCTTTGCATGCTCACTGTCATTTTAACTGTCGCCGAAACTCCTTCTCCAGCTCCTGTCGCCAAAATTATTCCCCAAGTGGATGTCATCCACGGTGACCAACGGGTCGATAACTATTCTTGGCTGCGAGGGAAGACAAATTCTGAAGTGGTAGCCTACCTGAAGGCTGAAAATTCTTATGCGGATCAGGTGATGAAGCCGACTCGGTCGTTGCAGAACAAACTCTATAAGGAGATGGTTTCTCGTATCAAAGAAACTGATGAATCGGTGCCTTATCGCAAAGGGGATTGGTTCTATTATCGTCGAAATCAGAAAGGAAAACAGTACCCGATTTTCTGTCGTAAATTTCAGAATCTTGAAGCTAAGGAACAAGTAATTCTTGATCTGAACAAACTCGCTCGTGGTTTAAAATTTCTGAGCGTCGGAACATTGAGCCTGAGTGATGATGGTCACCTTCTAGCCTACTCGCTAGATACCACTGGGTTTCGCCAATATACCCTTTACGTCAAAGACTTGAGGACCGGAAAACTGAAGGCCGAAAGTATAGAAAAAACTGGCAGCGTTGCTTGGGCAGCCGATAACAAAACGTTTTTTTATACAGTGGAGGATTCGGCTAAACGTCAGTATCGGCTTTACCGGCATCGCCTAGGCGACCTTAGCTCAGACATACTGATTTTTGAGGAAAAGGACGAAATGTTTGATGTTGGGGTGAGTCGATCGCGCAGCCACGATTACCTTTTCATGGGTTCGACGAGTAAAACCTCGGCAGAGTTTCGTTACATCAAAGCGGATGCTCCAAATAGTGATTGGAAGGTTCTGTTGCCGCGTGAGAAAGACCACGAGTACGATATTGATCATCATGGGGATAAGTTTTATATCCGATCAAACAAAGCAGGACGGAACTTTCAGTTAGTGTCCATCCCCGAGGTCAATCCGACCGGCGCGAGTTGGACGGTCGTCATTCCCCACCGTCCAGCGGTTATGCTTTCCGGCGTCGATTTTTTTGAGTCGTTTTATGTCGCTGTGGAACGCGAGCATGGCTTACCTAAATTGCGGGTTGTAGAGTTTGCGACGGATCGATCAAGGGCCATTGAGTTTCCAGAGTCAGCTTACGATGTCGCCCCGGCTGAAAACTCGGAGTGGAAAACAACTGCCTACCGGTACACTTACGAGTCCTTGGTCAGTCCTCGTTCCACCTACGACTATCAGTTAACGACTGGTCAAAGCACTCTTTTGAAACGACAGGAAGTCCCCGGCGGTTACGTTCCCACAGATTACGTTTCCGAACGATTAGAGGCCAAAGCCGCTGACGGAACTTCAGTGCCGATCTCGATCGTTTACAAAAAAGGGCTCAAACAAAATGGAGCAAGTCCTTTGCTTCTACAAGGATATGGCTCCTATGGAATTTCCGAGGATGTCAATTTTTCAACATCCCGCCTGAGCCTCCTAGATCGAGGGCTGGTCATCGCAATTGCTCACATCCGAGGAGGAGGTGAACTCGGAAAGCCTTGGCACGATAGTGGCCGGATGATGAACAAAAAAACGACGTTCACTGATTTCATCACCGTAGCGGAACATTTGATCGCGAAAAAATATACCCAACGTGACCGACTTGCGATCATGGGTGGAAGTGCCGGCGGGCTTTTAATGGGGGCGGTGACAAATCTTCGCCCAGACCTTTTTAAGGGCGTGGTTGCCGTTGTGCCTTTCATGGATGTGATCAATACGATGCTGGACGAAACGTTACCGCTCACGGTTTCTGAATTCGAGGAATGGGGCAATCCGAAGAAAAAGGAAGAGTATGATTACATGAAAACCTATTGTCCCTACACGAACATTACCGCTCAGGATTACCCTGCCATCCTTGTGAAGACTTCCTTCAACGATAGCCAAGTGATGTATTGGGAACCGGCAAAATATACCGCAAAACTTCGTGCCACCAAAACCGACCGGAATGAACTTCTGTTCAAGATCAATATGGACGCGGGCCATGGAGGAGCTTCAGGCCGGTACGACCATCTGAAGGAGTCAGCATTTGTTTACGCCTGGATCCTCAAAACAATTGCCACAAATTGATCTCTTGGATTCGATTTGATTTGATCTGACGTGGCAAAATTTTCCGAGGTTGTCGGTAGTCCCTCGTGGTTGTTAATGTGCGAGGCATCAAGATTATGACTCTGAACTCCGCCAGTCTTTTACGGGCCGTCAAAAGGTGTTTCCGCTTTCAAGAGGCCGGTTTAGTAGGGGTGATCATTGTGCTCGGCTTGTTGCTGACGGTTTTCGGGGGATCAGTCAAGGTGCCGGTGTATACCCTCAATGCTGACGGAACCCGCGACCGCGTGATGACGACTAATTCGCAAGGTGAGCAAGAGCCGGCTTCAATATCTCGCAACACGTTTCTCAACGCGAAAAATCTGACGCAACTCGCCAAGGATACCAGTTTCATTGCCATCATGGCGGTCGGTGCCACGATTGTTATTATCGCGGGAGGGATTGATCTCTCCGTCGGAGCCATTTATGCCTTGGCCTCGGTCGTGGGCGCGATGGTTCTCCATCAGTTTGGGCCTGAGGGCACGCATGGGCATTCATCAATCCTAACCGGTGTAACTTTAGGCGTCGCAGCCTGCGTTGGCACAGCCACGTTATGTGGATTGCTCAATGGTGGCATGACTGTGGCCCTGAGAGTGCATCCATTTATTATCACGCTTGGGACCATGGCAATTTATCGAGGCATCGCTTTTGTTCTCACCAATGGCCAGTCCATTGGCGGTTTTCCAGAGGTCTTTCGGAATTTGGTTCAATGGGAAATCGGGGATAGTCTAAGTGTGGTTCCGTTGCTGCTCACTGTGGTTGTAGGTGTCGTTGGGACGATTTTTCTGGGTCGATTGGCGGAGGGTCGGCGGGTGTACGCGATCGGCGGGAATGAGTTAGCGAGTCGGTTTAGCGGCATTCGTGTGGAACGAGTAAAGCTGATCGTATTCATTATCTCCGGGCTTGTCGCGGGTCTCTCTGCGGTGCTGTCCTTGGGATATTACGGTGCGGCCACATCAGGTGACGGTCAAGGCTATGAGCTTAACGTGATCGCTGCTGCAGTCATCGGAGGAGCAAGTTTGGCGGGTGGCAAGGGTACCGCTCTGGGGGCGGTGCTGGGTGCCTTGATCATCCAGATGATCAGTAGCGGCATTGTAATCCTGCGCATCGATCAAAACTACAGCCAGATCATCATCGGAGCCGTCGTCATCGTCGCCGTCATGCTCGACCAAGTGAATGCCTGGCTGGAACGCAGGCGTCTTACCGCCAATCCCAGACACTAAATGGATGTGACCAAACTCTTTTCATTCGGTGAACCCTCAATTATTCTCTCCAAATGCCATCATTTGATATCACGTCCGAAGTAAACTCGATGGAAGTCGAGAACGCCGTTAACCAAGCCAAGAAAGAACTGGTGAACCGATTTGATTTTAAGGGGTCAAAAGCCGAAATTATTCTGGAAAAGAATGAGATCAAATTGATTGCCGAGGACAGGTTTAAGATGACCGCATTGCATGAGATCGTCATCGGCAAGTTGGCCAAGCGGAGTATCAGCCTCAAAAATGTAGACAAAGGCGAACCTGAGCTATCCCCGTTAGGTCATGCTCGCCAAGTGATCAAGATCAAGCAGGGGATCGAAGCTCCGGTTGCTAAAGAAATTACCCAGTTCATACGCGACTCTAAGCTAAAAGTGACGACCCAAATTCTGGGGGATCAAATTCGTGTGACGGGTAAAAGTCGGGATGATTTACAAGCTGTGATGTCGGCCGTGCGGGTTCACGAATTTCCGGTGGATGTCGGGTTTGGCAATTTTCGCGACTGATGGACTTCTAGGTCAACGTCCTTCAGCAAGGCGATCAGCGAGGCGACTAGGTAAGCCTGCGGCGAGAATTTTTTTCTGTGCCTTGGCGATATCGTAATCCAATCGCCGCAACTCAATCGAACTTTCGTTCATGTTGTAGATGACATAAGTTGCCTTCGCCACGCCGTCACGGGATTGGCCGACGCTACCCACATTGATGAAGTATTTCTTTCCAGCCTCAGTTTTGAATTTGGAATAGGTTCCACCCCCTACTGCTATACCTTTAACAAAAGTCAAGGGGACATGGGTATGGCCAAAAAAACAAACGCTCGTATTCTGGTAAGTAAAACTGGCAGCGGCGGCTAATTTATCAAAGACGTATCCCCACCGTTGAGGCCCATCCAACGTGGCGTGAACTAACGTGAAGCTTGAGAGCATGCGGATGTATTTCAGGTCGCGCAGCCATTGGCGGTCGTTTTCAGACAACTGTTCACGCGTCCATTGAATCGCCACCTCAGCGTGCGGGTTAAAACCCTCCAAATTGACTTCGGCCGAGCAATACTCGTCGTGGTTGCCTTTCACGCAGGGAATGTTCATACCCCTGATGATGTCCAAGCATTCCTTCGGGTTAGCGTTATAACCCACCACATCACCTAGGCAAACCACATGGCTACAACCTTGGGCCTTGATATCATCAAGAACCACCTCAAGTGCTTCCAAATTCGCATGAATATCTGCTATGATCGCGTACTTCATCGTTGTCCTGCAAAAACCAAAAATCTTAACCAGTAATCTCGAACCCTCGGAACTCCCCTGTAGGAGTGCCCCAAGAAGCTTCTTCCTGACGAATAAACTTTCGTACCCCGCTCTCCCGTATACCGATCTGAAACGCTTCCAACTCCTCTTTCGAACCCTCACAGATCAGTTCAACTCGTCCGTCCTCTAGGTTACGGACTGTACCGGTGACTTCATAGCCTAAAGCGGTTTTTTTCGTGTTGTAACGAAAACCCACGCCTTGAACTCGACCACTGTAAAGGACTTGCAAGCGACTCCGAATCATACCGTTGCGGGATTCATTAAAACTGAATTTCCGCTGTAACTGATAAAGCCATATTCGTGCCGGTTCCAATAACATTCTCTTTTTTTGAGTAGAAAATCGAATCTGCGAAGCGGAAAAACGAAATCCTTACTATCTCTTTGTTGTGCGACGAATCCGAGACTTGTCTTTTGCTCGATCAGCCCTAGATTGCGGTGATGAAGAGAGACGTCTTACCTGTGGCTATTCGTGGGATTCTCCCAGCCAACAGTGGCTGTGCAATTTTTGTGGGTAATGCCGACAAAGTGTTTGTAATTCAAGTGGAACACAACATGGGGGCGGTGATCGACATGTTCTTGAGCGAGACTCCTAAGGAACGTCCGCTGACTCATGATTTGATGGCGAGCATTTTTCAAGGGTTTGGGATCAAGGTCGATCATGTCGTCATTACCGATGTTAAAAACTCGATCTACCTAGCCCGATTGGTGCTTCGGCAAGATAATGAACTTGGTAAAAAAATTGTCGAACTCGACGCACGCCCCAGTGACAGTTTGGCGATTGCTGCTGCCCAAAAAAGCCCAATTTTTGTGACCAAGACTCTTTTTGAAAAGGTCGATGACATGTCCGAGGTGCTTGCTCGCATCAACGAGAGCGGCGAGGGTTCGGACTCCTAAGAAATCGTTATGGCCTCGAAAGCCCCGATCGCAACGGTTTCACTCTATTTATTTGCTGGCGAAGATGACTTCGCAGTCAAACAACACGCCCGCCAACTTTTCCAAAAGTGGTGTGCGGAGGTTGGCGGCTTTGATCACGAACGAATTGATGCGTTTGCCTTGAATAGTGGCGAGGCTTTTCGCGCGATTAGCAGCCTTCGCGAGGCGATGCAAACATTGCCGTTTTTTGGTGGCGGAAAGGTGATCTGGTGGGACAATTGTTCTTTCCTAGGCGACGATCGTACCGGCAGTTCTTCCGGTGTCACCGAGGCGTTGCAGGAGTTGGCTCAAGAGTTGAAGGCGTTTCGCTGGGATGGGGTTCGCCTGATCATCAGTGCCGGCAAGGTGGACAAGCGCAAAGCGTTTTACAAAACGTTGGATAAGTTAGGCAGCGTCGAGTTGTTTGAAGGTTGGTCCGCAGAGGATAAGGGCTGGCATTTTCAGGCTGAAAGGGTCGCACGCGAAAAATTGCAGGTGCTTGGCAAAGAGGTGACTGAGGAAAATTGTGCTAGATTAGTAGCGGATATAGGCCCAAATCCGCGCCTACTCGCGAACGAAATCGAGAAACTTTCAATTTACTTGGGGGCGCGGATACTCGTCGAGGCAGGCGATATTGAGGCTGTGGTTACTCGTAACAAATCGAGCCGAGCCTTTGCCCTTGCTGACGCGTTGGGGCAGCGCAATTTGCCGCGTCTCCTAAAGGTTTTGGATGATGAACTTTGGGCTGTAAAAACCGATTCGTCTCGGTCAGAGATTGGATTGCTGTATGGTTTGATTAGTAAGGTTCGTGTCATGTTGTTGATCAAGGAAATGATTCAGGAAGGAATGATCAAACCTGAATCACCTTACCCACAGTTCAAAGTTCAGTTAGAGCGAATTCCTCCGGAATCCTTGCCGTCGGATAAAAAATTTAATCCACAAGCGATGCATCCATTTTTGCTCTTCAACTCTCTTTCTCAGGCGGCTAATTACACGACAGGCGAATTAGTTCAAGCGATGGAAACTCTTTTAGAGTGCAACTTGCGCATCGTCTCCAGTGGTCAGGACGACGTTATTATTTTGCAACAAACTCTGATCAACATCGTCCAAACGACCGTAGTCTCCCCCAAACCATCCCGCCGTTAGCCGATGCCAAGAATTTCCACTCCTATTTTCGTTGCGGTTGTTGGTCAACGGGCATTTCTAAAAATTCCCGAGCGGGCCAACTGTTTGAGCAGTGTTGAATTGAATCAAATCATCACTACGTTGCAAACCCGAGGCAGTAATGTGTTTGTTCTTGATCTGACGGGATGCGCAACCATGGACAGCACTTTTTTAGGTGTCCTCGCCGGTTTCGTTTTACCGGTCGGAACCAATCCAAGCTTGCCTCATCTTGATGTTCGACTGCTCAACGCGAATCGTCGCATCAGCGATTTGCTGGAGAGTTTGTGTGTCGAGCATCTCTTCACTTTCGAGCGGGAACCCGAACCTTGCACGCGTGTTTTTGAGAGGATTTTGGATGAAACTTTGGAGCCTACGAAAGGCCAGTTAACCGAGATCTCCCTCAAAGCTCACTTACACTTGATGGAGGTAGATCCGGCGAACATCCCCAAATTCAAGGACGTGACCCAGTTCCTGCGCGAAGATTGTCAGTCGCCGCTGACACCTTGAGCGTTCTTGGCCAACCAGTGATCTGTTGAGCTAGTTACTCCTTCTTGGCGACCCTGAGTTCAATATGCAGATCACGCAACTGTTTTGGCTCAGCAGGAGCCGGTGAATCTGTCATCAAGTCTGCTCCCTTTGCGGTCTTCGGAAACGCGATGACGTCGCGGATGCTCGGTGTGTTGCACAGCATGGCGATCATTCGGTCAAAACCGAGCGCGATCCCTCCGTGCGGTGGTGCGCCGTAACGAAATGCCTCTAACATGTAACCGAACCGCGCTTGCACAAGGTCGGGCGGGATTTGGAGAATCTCTTCAAAAATTGTTTTTTGCACCGAAGGTTGATGAATACGAATGGATCCTCCTCCCAATTCCACACCGTTCACCACGATGTCATAATGTTGGCCTCTGACCTTCTTGGGATCTGCTTTTAGTAATGGGACATCTTCCGCCACCGGTGCGGTGAACGGATGATGGCTCGAGTACCATCGGTTCTGTTCCTTGTCAAAACTGAGCAGAGGAAACTCTACGACCCAGAGAAAATTGAACTGATTAGTCGGTATCTCCAAGCGGCCTTGAGTTTTCAGGACATCGGCACAGTAAAGGCGGATACGACCTAAGATTTCGCAAGCATTCAGCCATTGATCGGCTGCGAACAAAATGAGATCGCCTTCCTCAATCATCAGCTTTTGAGAAAGCGCAGACTTTTCTGATTCAGTAAAAAATTTGACAATCGGCGATTTCCATTCGCCGTTCTCCACCTTGATAAACGCCAAACCCTTTGCTCCAAAGCTCTTGGCATATTCGGTCATCGTTTCAATCTGACCTTGCGTTGCGTTGGCCAACCCTTTGGCGTTGATCGCCTTCACAACCCCGCCGTTTGCAATCGTTCCGCTGAAAACTTTAAAGGTGCTTTGACGAAAATCTTCCGTGAAATCCGTCAACTCCATCCCAAACCGAGTGTCCGGCTTGTCGATGCCAAATCGGTTCAGCGCATCATCAAATGACAAGCGCGGAAATGGAGTCGGAATGTCCAAGTTCAAGGCGATTTTCCAGACCCTCTTGAGCAATCCTTCGATCAGAGCATAGATATCTTCGCGGTCTATAAACGACATCTCGATGTCCACCTGCGTGAATTCAGGCTGGCGGTCGGCACGCAAATCTTCGTCTCGAAAACATTTAGCGAGCTGAAAATAACGCTCAACCCCGGCGACCATCAGGATCTGCTTGAACTGTTGAGGCGATTGGGGCAACGCGTAAAATTGGCCAGGATGGATCCGGCTCGGGACGAGAAATTCACGAGCACCTTCAGGTGTGGATTTGAAGAGCAGGGGAGTCTCTACTTCCAGAAACCCTTGCTCGTCAAGGAACACCCGAGTGCCGGTGGCTACTTTGCTCCGCAGACGCAGGTTGCGAGCCATCTCTGGACGGCGCAAATCGAGGTAGCGATATTGCAAACGTAATTCCTCGTTCACCTTACTTGCAACTTCCGGGTCGTCCACCGGGAATGGCAAGACTTCTGCGTGGTTTAAAACCTCCAGATTTGTGACAACCAGTTCGACTTCACCTGTTAAAATCTTAGCGTTTGCGGTCCCCGAAGGTCGGGCTCGTACAAAGCCTGAAACCTCGATCACGGACTCGCTGTGGAGTGATGATGCAAGTTCGAAGACTGCTTTTTCGAGGTTGGAGGGATCGAAAACCGTCTGAGTTCGACCTTCACGATCGCGGATATCGACAAAGACCAGTCCCCCCAAATCGCGGCGGGAGTGAACCCAACCCGTTAAGGTGACCGCCTGCCCCAAGTGTGTGGGGCGTAATTCGTTACAATGGTGTGTCCGTTTCATGAGCTAACTCAGTCTCGAGCATCTTTAATCACTCAAGTTCAGTCCGAATTATGAGCCAAACGAATACGGATTTCCAATCAATTTCTAAGTAAAACGGTGCCAATTCACCTTTGCACAGCGAGCATTTTAATTAGAAAAACTCAATTGTTGCAGCAATTCTCATTGTGACGGATTGCTGAATGGAGTGGAGTGGGCGGCGTGTTTGTGTTCGGACAGGGCGGTCTTAGCTTTTTCGCGCGGCGTAGGGATCCACTTCATGGCCCCGCATCATGAAATTCATGAACCGCTCCCAATTTTCGAAAAACCAGTAAGCGGTCACCGCCTCAAGGTGCTGGAAAAACTTCTGGCGCGCTCCGACCGCGGTGCGAACCATCTGGTAGCTCGGATCGGTCACTTCCAAAAGCGTGTGCAAACTGAAGGGCAGCAGCTTCATGGTCAGCAACAATCTGGAGAGATGTTTTTTGCCTTGGCCAGCCAGCGTTTGGCGGATGTGATTATCACAAGGAATGCGTTCGACGCCGAAGAGGGAACGGGCGTTATTGCGCCCGTGAGCCTTCTCCATGTTCTGCTGAAAACTGAGGAATGAGGGACATTGGATAAAGAAGAGAGCGAAAGCGGCCAGCGCGATATCGGCCATGGAATAAAATGAATTCTCGCCGGTGCGCCGATCAGGCAAGCCCGAGGCAAGGACGTGCCATCGTTCAAGAAGGTGATCAAAGTGGCGGGCGTTCATGCGCCAAATTAATGCCGGTACCGCACTAAAAGTACAAATTACAATTGTGTAAGGATTGTGACAAATAGGTGAGCTGTTCCGCCTGCTCCCAAAGCCGCTCCCAGCCTCAGCTACCCGCATCCTTCCGCCGTCATCCCTCAAGCCATAATGAGAATTGCTGTTTTTTCACCCCATGGCTGAATCAAGCCCCAGTTTTTTTCGACCTTCCGCCGAAATCATGCTCTGATGCCACGGTGGATCCCATACCAATTCGACATTGGTTTCTTCGACTTGTTCAATTGCCAGAACCTTGGATTGAACATCCGCAGCGATCTGCCCACCCATATGGCATCCAGGTGCCGTCAGTGTCATTTTCACATCCACCTTAGAACCCTGCACGATCACATCATAAACCAAGCCTAAATCCACAATGTTCAGTGGAATCTCCGGATCAAAACAGTTTCGCAATTGATCCCAAACCATCTGTTCGGAAACAGCCTTCGAGTCTGTGGTGGATAACGGTTGAGGGGGAGCATCGCTCATAACGACATCCTACTTTAAGGAAGCCGTTCACGCAAGGCTCGTGCAACTTGAAGAAATGTCTGCCCAGCAGCACCTTCGGGCGTAGTCACCGTAATGGGTTCCCCTTTGTCTCCACCCAAACGGATCTCTGTAAACAGGGGGATTTCACCTAAAAATGGTACCGCTTGGCGATCCGCTTCATCCCGTCCGCCTCCGTGTCCAAATATCTCAACGCGTTCTCCGTTCGGGGTCGTGAAGTAGCTCATGTTCTCAATGATTCCGAGAATGGGAACGTTCAGCTTTTGAAACATCCCAATGCCCTTGCGAACTACCCCCAACGAAGCCTCTTGCGGGGTCGTCACAATAACTCCGCCGTCGAGTGGCACCGTCTGACACAAAGACAACTGCGCATCCCCAGTCCCCGGAGGCAGATCCACCAAGAGGTAATCCAATTCCCCCCAAGCGACCGAAAAGAAAAACTGTTGAATTGTTTTCATGATCATCGGCCCGCGCCATATGACCGGTGAATCACCTTCCAACAAAAACCCCATGCTCATCAACTTGACCCCATGGTTCTCTAGCGGAACCAATTGCTCTCGCTCGTTCACGGTCGGTTTGCGTCGCACACCCATCATGAGAGGAATGCTGGGCCCATAAATATCGCAATCGAGCAAACCCACGCGGGAGCCTAGCAAACTCAAGGCACATGCGAGGTTCACCGAGGTGGTTGATTTTCCGACTCCGCCTTTTCCGCTGGCCACTGCCACAATCCGTTTGAGACCCGATACTCGGCTCGGGGTTGTCAACGGATTCGCCGCAGGACCCGATCCACCTGCTGGAAGGTTCACTTGAACAAACACCTGCTGAATGCCAGCAACGTTTCGCAACGCCTGCTCACTCTCCGCTTTGATCTGTTGAACAATCTCAGGAGTTCCCGAAGTAAGCTGAATTTGCACAGTGACCGCCCCCTGAGCGGAGGAGATGTTTTTAACCAAACCAAATGAGACAATATCGCGGGAGTAACCGGGATACTTCACTGTTTGTAGGGCCGTTTTAATTTCAGATTCGTTCACCATTGTTGTGCTTGAAATTATCACGATGGACTCGTGATGGCGATGGTAGAAAACTTTTTAAAAATCAAAAAGCGCGAAACCGTTCGACAACTGTCGTGAGTGCCTTCACAAAACTAGCTAACTGAGCACTCGTCGAGTCCGCACCCAGCGAGATAATCAAGTTGCTCTTGCCTAATGCTAAATCCACCCCCATGGCTGCTAAAACTGGAGGCATGCGCATCGATTTAGAAATGCACGCGGCTCCACTTGCTACCGCAAACCCCTTCAGATCAAGAGCCAATGCCAACCCTTCTCCCTCAACTTTCGGCAACGAAAAATTCAGGAGCCGAGGCAAACGATTCGGCCCCGGCAACGGCCCGTGCAGAACCACCGGACTGACCGCCTCCTCGATCGCCAACCACAACTCCTGCAGTTCCTTCATCCAGTGATCCCGAGAGTTGGTTAGACGCTGCGTCGCTAATTCCGCGGCTGCGCCAGCCCCCACAATCGCTGCAACATTCTCAGTCCCAGGCCGAAGCCCAAACTCTTGTTGTCCGCCAAAGAATAAAGGCATGAGCCTTGTTCCTCGTCGCCGATAGAGAATCCCCACGCCAGGCGGGCCGTGAAACCGGTGCGGCGAAAGCATCATCACCGCTGCTCCGAGTTTCTGGACATCCACCGAGATCCAACCCGCTGCTGCCGTGGCATCCACAACCAGCGATGCTGGGTGATTCCTCAGACCGTTCGCAATTTCCGCGATCGGCTGAACCGTTCCTGTATCATGATTGGCGAGATGGACTGCCACCACTGTCGTGTGTTCCGTGATTGCGGCAAGCACGGCGGCTGGATCGATGAAACCTAGGGAATCGACCGGCACGCGAGTACATGAAAAACCTTGAGCACACAGTGCATCAGCCGCTCCAAAAATAGCCGGATGCTCCGTGGCCCCGACCACCAAATGTTTGCCACGACTTTGAGCCGCCAAAGCTGCCCCGGTGAACCCCAGATTCAGAGCCTCAGTTCCGCTTCCGACAAAGAGGATTTCTTCGGCTGAAAGCGCGTTCACAAACGAGGCAACGCGACTCCGAGCTTTTGCTACGGCTTCTCTCGCCAGCAGTGCTTCCTGATGCAACCCAGATGGATTCCCAAAGAAATCAGTCAACCAAGGCTGCATCTCGGCCCACACAGATGGGGCTAAAGGAGTCGTCCCCAGATGATCCAAATAAACGCGACTCGACATAACCCAATCATGAACGAACTCAAAAAACTATCACGCCTAATTCTGAACGGGTTGAGAAATTAACGGACATTGTTCATCTCGACAACGGACGGGAAGAATGCTTAAATTTGACCAAGATTATGACCCCTATAAAGCTTTTGATATTG
The DNA here is from genome assembly GCA_008933045.1 of Verrucomicrobiota bacterium. Lineage (GTDB taxonomy): Bacteria > Verrucomicrobiota > Verrucomicrobiia > Limisphaerales > SXQI01 > SXQI01. The sequence continues at coordinate 7,412 of WBXJ01000017.1, read as the reverse complement.
GTAATTTGTTTGGCTGGAAGTTTGCAAGCGGCTGAGAAGCCGTTGAGGGCTATGTTGGTTCTGGGCGGCTGTTGCCACGATTATCCGGCACAAAAGGATATTCTCAAAAAAGGGCTCGAGGCACGCGCCAATCTAGTGGTGGATGTTGTTTTCTCAGCGGATACCAGCACCAAGGCACGGTTTGAGATGTATGATAAAGCGGACTGGGCGAAGGGTTACGATGTTGTGATTCATGATGAGTGTTCCTCCGATGTGAAGGAAATGCCCTATGTCCAAAATATTTTAAACGCGCACAAAACTGTTCCTGCCGTCAACTTACATTGCGCGATGCATTGCTACCGCACCGGAACGGATGATTGGTTCAAGTTTATCGGAATCCAGTCCACAGGCCACGGACCTCAGGAACCGATCGCGATTCATTTTGTGGATCCTGCTCATCCTGTGACGAAAGGTGCTGTGGATTGGACGACTGTAAATGAGGAACTGTATAATAACGTAAAGGTTTTTGAAACGGCACACCCATTGGCACTCGGCAAACAAGTGATCAAGCAAAAGGACGGCAGCACTAAGGAAGTCGAGACGGTTGTTGCCTGGGGGAATCAATACGGTTCTACTCGCGTTTTTAGCACTACTTTGGGCCATAACAACGCGACGGTTTCAGACGCGCGCTATCTTGATATGGTCACGCGTGGGTTGCTTTGGTCCTGCAAGAAGCTGAACGCAGATTACCTCAAACCAGCTCGGCAGTAAGCCGTTGCGGTTGTCGGTGAATGCAGGGCGTTAGGGTTGGCATTTTGGGCAGATCCCGAAGAATTCTAATTTGTGGCTGAGCCGTTGGAAGCCGCTGTCGCGAGCGATGCGCTTTTCGAGGTCGCTCGGGAAACATTCCTCAAGCTCAATCACCACCGAACAGGTCCTGCAGATGAGGTGGTGATGGTGATCTTCAGTGTTTCCTCGAACGAGTTCAAAGCGAGCGGTGCCATCTCCAAAGTCAAACCGTCGCACCAATTCCATCGTTTCTAGCAGGTGCATCGCACGATAGATGGTGACTCGGTCGCAGACGCCTGTGGGGAGTGCCGCCATAATCTCCTTGGTTGTGACGGGGTGAGATTCTTGGCTCATCACTTCCAGAATTGCTTGGCGAGGGCCAGTGATTTTTCGGGATTTGGCGCGGAGTTGTTCTGTCAGGTTGCAGAGTTGCACCGGTTCCCGATGTTCATGTTGGCATTTCTGACTCATGGTTTAGGGAGAGGGGTGGATCAGTCTCGGGCGCAGTTTTGAAAAAATGAGGGCGATGATGAAAAGTGTGATGCAGGTGAGCACGATGGTGGCACCACAGGGAACGTTGAGTTGCCAAGATAAGACCGTGCCACCAAAGCAACCCAGGAAACCGGCTAGGACGCTGAGAATGAGTTGATGCCGCAGGTTGACGCTTAGAGGTCGAGCGATGGCTGGAGGGATGACGAGTAGCGAAGTCACAAGGACGATGCCGAGAAGCCGTATGCTGAGAGCAACTGTCACAGTCAGGAGCAGAACAAACCCGTAGTTCAGTCTGCGCACGTTGACGCAATTCACCGTTGCTAGGTCTTCGTTGACGGTCATGAGTGTGATAGGAGTCAACCATCGGAATAATCCAAAAGCGACAATGGCCGCGAGTACTGCGGCGATGATGACATCTTGCCATTCGATCGCTAGCAGATCGCCAAAAAGATAACTGTGAAGTTCACCTCGATTGCTGCGCACGAGGCTGAGGATGAGAATCCCTAATGCCACCGAACCGGAGAGGAGCAGTGCCATAATGGAATCTGTCAATAGTTCGGTGTTCTCCTTGAGCCAGATCATTGCTGCTGCCACACACAGGCTGAACAGGATCATGGGTATGGTGAGGTTGGTGAGGCCGATCCAAATACCAATCGCAACACCGGCAAGGGCCCCATGCGCGATGGTATCGCTGAAGAATGAGAGGCGTCGGGCGGTGACGAAAACCCCAAGGAGAGCGCAAACTGGCCCGAGCAGAAGGGCCGCCGCGAGGGCTCGTTGCATGTAGGCTTCAGTGAGCATGGTGATGATGATGATAAGGGGCGACGTGGATGCCGTAGGCCTGCTTTAAGGAATCGGCGTTCATGACCTGCTCAGGGGTGCCCTCGCAACAGATCACGCCGTTGAGCGCGTAGACCCACGACGCGTGGCGGTAAACCATCGAAAGATCATGCGAGACGAGGACCACTGTGAGTTGGTGGAGTTGATGCACGCGACCAATCATTTCATAAAACGACTGTTCACCTGGGCTATCAACGCCTGCGGTTGGCTCGTCAAGCAAGAGGAGATCGGGTTCCTGCAGGAGGCTGAAGGCAATCAGAACTCGTTGCAGTTGGCCGCCAGAAAGTCTCGCAATAGGTTTATCAAGAAGTGGCTCCACTCCCATTTCAACGAGAGTTGGACGGATGGCATCTTCAATTGTGCGCGGAGTTTGCCAGAACCAAGAGCGTGTTTTTTTTAGGCGCAGGGCTAAAAACTCGCGCACGCTCAGCGGGAAACTTCGATCTAACGAGAGCTTTTGTGGCACGTAACCGACTCTCGACATGACTGAAGGTAAATCGGAACTCCCGAATAGCCGAACCTCGCCCGCATCCAATCGTTGGAGACCTAGAATGGAACGCAGTAGCGTCGTTTTACCCGAACCATTGGGGCCAATTAAGGCTACGATTTCTCCACGAGGAATGCGTAAGTTAACGCCTCTCAAAATAGGTGTTCCGTTGAATGCCACCTCCCCTTGGATCACCTCGACGACTGGCATCGCTTGTGAAGCGTCCCCAACCCGAGGTGCATGCTGATGGCCGCAACTGCACTCTTCTGCGGGCTTCAAGCGGGGTAAAGGATCAAAGAATTTCATGGCGTCGCGGCTCCTAATTCACGGATCAGCACCGTCGCGTTTCGTCGCATGGCGGCCTCGTATTCGCCGGGTTTCAAAGCCCCACTTTCCAACGTGTCGAGGAGTGCCACCCGAATTTTTAGATCGGCGGCTATCCGTTCTGCTAAACGCTTCGGTGAGTTAGGTTCTGCAAAAATAACGGAAACTTTTTCTTGCCGCATCCGCCGCATCAGCTCGCCAAGGTAACGGGGCGGGGGGGAGACATCGGGAGTGGTTTCTAGCACTCCAACAACCTTGAGCTGATAGGCTCGTGCGAAATAGGCAAACGCATCGTGCAAAGTTACGAAGCCACGATTTGTTAATGGGGCAAGGCTGCTGCTGAGTTCCTGATCTAGTTTTTGCAGGCTTTGAACGAATACGGTCGCGTTGCTTGCATAGACTGCGGCATGGGTCGGATCCGCCTTTTGAAACGCACGTAAGACGTTTGTGGTGGATCGGATCATGAGCTTCGGATCAAGCCAGAGATGAGGGTTGCCTTCCTCGTGATGCTTTGTTTCATCAGCGCTATGATGATCGGCTGCGTGAATCGGATCCCGAATCAAGGAGTCATGGAGTCCGTCGCTTAGGTTGACTGTGAGGAGGGTTGGGTTCGATTTGAACGCGCGTTCTAGCCAATGTTCTAAGCCAATCCCATTTTGAACGATGACCTGCGCCTTTTGAATTGTTCTCAGGTCACCTGCGGTAAGTTGATAGTCGTGGGGCCCGACCCCAGCAGGCAGCAAGTTTTCGACGATGGCTTGATCGCCAGCAACGGCACTCGCTACGGCGTAGGCTGGAAAAATAGTGGTGACGACTCGCAAACGACCCACAGGCTCAGCGTAGGATGTTAAAAAAAATGAGTAACACAGGAAGGCAATCCCAACAAACCGAGTAAAATAAAATCCTGGGTCGTGTAGAATTTTGATTCCAAAAAAGCGCATATCGTCGAAGGAAGGCTAGGAGAGGGTGGCTCATTTTGCAAATCATTTGCAAAATAAAACCCAAGAAAAAAGCCACCCGACAGTGATGTGGGGTGGCTTGGTAAAGTAGGACAGAAATTACTTCATCAGCAACATCTGGCGAGCTCGTTTAATAGCGCGGTTCAAGGCACGCTGATAATGAGCGGGGAGACCGGTGTATTTACGCGGCAAAATGCGACCGGCATCCGTTACAAATGTCCGGAGCAGGTTGACGTTTTTGTAGTCCAATGCGTCGACGGTGAAGTCGATTTTTGGTTTTGGGCGATGAGTGCGTGTCTCCGTGCGAGTTCCGCTACGTTCGCCCTTCTTCTCTGTATGAGTTTTACGAGGCATAGATTTACTTAATTTCGCGGTGCAAAGTATGGCGCCGGAGGAAAGGGTTGAATTTCATTTTCTCCACTTTTTCAGTCTGGAGTTTTTTGTTACGGCTGGTGAGGTAGCGTGAAGGGGGTTTACCCTCCTTGCGTGCTTCGCTGCATTCTAATGTTACAACTTCTCTTGGCATCAACTAGTCTTTCTCTTTTGTTGGTTTCTCTTCTGCCTCGTCATCTTCCTCCACTTCGGGTGCGGTTGCGCTATCCACGCTGCCGAGTTGTCCGAGCCGACGCTGACGCAATGCTCCTTCTTTTTCGAGTTGCGCCTGGGCTTCCACTGTGAACCGAGTCCACGGGATGGCGTCGAGGCGTGCGCGGGGGATGTGTTTGCCGCTGGTCTCGCAGATACCATAGGCATCTCTTTCGATCCGTTTCAACGCCTCATCAATTTCGTAGATGGCGTCCTGATCGGACGAAAGTAAGCTCAACGCAAAATCTCTATCAAAATTGTCGGTGCCAGAATCCGCCATATGCAGGCTGTAGCTGGACATTTCCTCAGCAGATTCCTTAGCTAGCCCGCTCATCTGGCTGAGCAAACGCTCGCGCAACTGTAGCAAGTTGCGGTAATACTTGATCCATTCCGGTTTGATGACGGCGTTGCTGGTGAATTCCTTAGGTCCTTCTTGGATAGAATGGCCTAGAATCGAGGCAGAGGTTGCCTTACCGAGTGGTTTGTGTTTCACCGGTACTGGCTGCTGGATCTTTTTCACTATCTTTTGCTTACGTATCACGACACTTTTTAGGTTCGTTTCGCAGGACAAGGCACGCTTCCTTAGGCGATACGCTTACCGATTGCGAGCGCGAAAACATAGCAAAGGGAGCCAGAATAGCCACCTAAATTTTAGGAATTATTTAAAACCAGAATCGCAAAACCGCGCTCTGCTTGAACGTGAGTTGGGTGAATTGACTTTCACACTCGCGTCGGTAGGGTCTCAATCATCATGGAAAATGTTGTAATCATCGGAACCGGCTGCGCCGGACTGACAGCGGCCCTCTATACGGCACGCGCTAACCTGAACCCTCTCGTGCTCACGGGATTGTTGCCTGGTGGACTCCTAACGACGACCAGCATCGTTGAGAATTTTCCTGGGTTCCCGGAGGGGATTGATGGTTACGAGCTGATGACTCGGATGCAAAAACAAGCAGAACGGTTCGGAGCTCGGGTCAAGTTTGAGACATTAGATTCGATCGACTTATCCCAGCGGCCCTTTGTGCTCACGGTGGATGGGGAACGGGTCGAAACTAAGACCGTCATCATTTCGAGTGGAGCTGGGCACCGACATCTGGAGCTGGAAAACGAACGGCTCTTAGAGAAAAAAGGTGTCACCTTCTGTGCAACCTGCGATGGAGCGTTGCCAATGTTTCGGAATCAACCCGTGGTGGTTGTGGGTGGGGGTGATTCTGCCTGCGAAGAAGCATCGTACCTGACCCGTTTTGCTTCGGTGGTTTATCTTGTGCATCGTCGCGACTCGTTGCGAGCCTCAAGAATCATGGCGGAACGGACGCTGGCAAACCCTAAGATCAAGCCGATCTGGAACAGTGCGGTGGTGGATATTTTAGATGTGAAACAGGATAAGGTGACGGGTGTCCAATTGAGAAACCTGGTGACTGGTGCAGAAACGACTTTGGATTGTACGGGTGTGTTTGTCGCCATTGGACATGTGCCTAACACGCAGGTGTTCCGAGGACAGATCGAACTCGATGCTAACGGGTATGTCATCCGCAAAAACGGTTCTGAAACCAGTGTCAACGGTGTGTTTGTAGCCGGGGATTGTTCGGATCCAGTTTACCGTCAGGCCATCACTGCTGCTGGCATGGGATGCGCGGCCGCCATTGATTGCGAGCGATTCTTGGCGGCTGAAGCCATCTAGGCTTGAGCGGTGGCTGCACTGTTATTCGTCTCCCATTTACCGAATCTTTGAATTCTTTGAACAAAAAAGGTTTTTTTCTGCTTGCGGGTTTTCGCGGACAGGTTTACCAACTTTCTCGAGTCCGTTAACTTAATCAACCAACATTCAATATATTATGGCCAAAGCCCTCACGAAATCACAGATCGTCACCAAGGTTGCAGAGCAGTTTGAAATGCCAAAAAAGTCGGCTGCTGCAGTTCTTGAATACATCGCCCAACTCGCTTGCGAACAAGCTAAGAATACCTTCACCCTTCCGGGTCTTGGTAAGCTGGTGCTTGTGAACCGCAAAGCACGCATGGGTCGTAATCCTGCCACCGGTGCGACTATCAAAATTCCGGCCAAGAAGGTCGTAAAATTCCGTATTGCTAAAGCCGCTAAGGACGCAATCCTCGGCACGAAGTAATTCATTTTTTCCACAACAGGCATCTCACATGAGGTGCCTGTTTTTTTGTTTTCAGAAAGCGCATGAAAATCGCTGTCGTGGGTTGCGGTGCAGTAGGGAGCTATTATGGAGCACTCCTTCGCCGCGCGGGTGATGATGTTCATTTTTTGCTCCGTTCCGATTATGAGATCGTGAGTCGGAACGGTGTTCAGATTCTCAGTCGAGATGGGGGTTTTCGTGTGAACCCCACATGCGCTCGTGATCCGCATGTAATAGGGCCTTGCGATCTGATTCTTATCGCGCTGAAAACCACAGCCAATCATGAATTCCGTCGATTACTTCCTCCATTAGTCGGACCTCAAACAGTCTTGTTGACGTTACAAAACGGCCTTGGAAACGAGGAAGATTTGGCTGCGTTGTTCGGGGCCGAAAACGTGATGGGTGCTCTTTGTTTCGTTTGTTTGAATCGACTCGAGCCGGGAGTGATTCAGCACATGGCTCACGGGCATATTCATCTGGGAGAATTCCAACGGCCACCAATCGAACGCACGCACGAAGTCGCCAGACTTTTTCGACGTGCCGGTGTTCCAGTAACCGTCGTGGATCGGTTGGATCTTGCGCATTGGGAGAAGTTAATTTGGAACATCCCATTCAACGGCTTGAGCGTTGCTTCGGCTGCAGGATCGAATGCGTTGAAATTAGGATGCTGGGATACAGCCGAGCGGTTTAATTGCCTTTCTACCGATCGGTTGCTTGATGATCCGCAGTGGATTGAAACAGTCCGATTCCTGATGCGGGAAGTGATCTCGATTGCTCGGGGTTTAGGTTTCCAGTTGAACGATGAGCTTGTGGAGG
>WBXJ01000016.1 GCA_008933045.1 Verrucomicrobiota bacterium | reverse complement strand
TGTTTGGCACTGAGCATCGCCAGACTTAAACCTCCAATACGTAGCCCGACATTGCCAAAAAACTGGCGACGATTGAGTTGAGATTGATATTCTTGAAGCGGATTCATAACGTTGAAAAGGTATGGTGAATGTTGAGTCGTGCCTTAGTTGCGGGTCACCGTTTCATCGAGGTTTAGTACCAAATTTGCGGCAAGGGTGTAAGCCGCTAACTCGGTGACGTTTAAGCTCTCCCGAGCCTTCGAATCCCCAAAGCTGATGGCTTTTTTTGCCGCCTCTGGATCCGCCTGATACCGCACAAGATGTTGAGCAAGAGCTTGACCAACAATGACTAATTCTTGGGCCGATGGAGCCCGGGACAGGACAGTTTTATAAGCGAAAATCAACCGCTCCTTTGCGGTAGCTCCACCTTCGCTCAGCATTCTTTCAGCGAGAGCACGAGCTGCCTCGTAATGTTGCACATCGTTCATGAGTTGCAACGCTTGAAGCGGAGTATTACTTCGCTCGCGGCGGGTGCATATCTGTTCTCGATTGGGTGCGTCAAAACTCGTCATAAACGGCGGTGGTGCAGTTCGTTTAAAAAATGCGTAAAGACTCCGACGATACAGGGCAGACCCTTTATCCTGTTTGTATTCACGGGTGTTGGATCCCACGAATCCAACTGGTTCCCAGATATTGGGAGGTTGATAAGTCCGCACTCCCTTGCCGCCCATAGTGGTATCCAATAAACCGGAGACGTAGAGTGCGTTATCACGAATCTGCTCGGCATCCAGACGGAACCGAGATCCACGGGCCAGTAACCGATTCTCAGGATCCCGCGCCAATAATGCGGGGGTGAACTGGGAGGATTGTCGATAGGTTGCCGAAGTGACCAAAAGTTTTACGAAACCTTTCACGTCCCAACCCGATTCGCGAAAACTCAACGCCAACCAATCCAATAGTTCCGGATGGCTGGGAGGTTCGCCCTGAGAGCCAAAATCATCTGCGGTTCTCACCAAACCAAAGCCAAAGAATTGTTGCCAGAAACGATTTGCGGCAACCCGTGCCGTCATGGGATTTTCTGGACTTAACAACCAGTTTGCTAGGTCTAGTCGCGTTGCGTTGGTAGTGTTCGCTAACGGCGAAAAGATCGCGGGGACGTTGCGAGTGACTTTTTCTCCCGGTCGATCATAGGCCCCGCGCAGCATCACAAAACTCTCGCGCGGTTTCTCCAAATCACGCCAAATAAATGTTTGCACGATCGCATCATTGTATTCTTCACGCTTTTTCTTGGCCTCGACGAGCGCACTATTCAATGGGTCGAAGGTGGGTTTTAACTCGACACAAACCTTGGACAGAAAGTGATTCCTTAGCTGCGCCACGTGTTCTGGGGTGCGGTTCGTTGACGAGGTATTTTTGAAGATGGATCGAAGGCTTTCGGGCAACTCCTTCGGCTCCTTGCCCTCATACTGTTTCGTCCATGCAACGAGGGAATGCGTTGTATCGTTCACGAGATCCACCCGTCCCGCCACTCCAGCTTTATCCCAATAAACTGTCCCGCCGTGAATCGTATAAGCAATTCCCTTGAGTTTATCACCAGGCTTTAGTCCCACCTTCTCCGGATCCACTTCCAAGCGAACCCACTCACCCGTCTTGGGCAAATCTCCAATCCTCGCTCTACTTGGTTTGTCCTTGTCGCCCCAAGCAATAGCTTCTATATCGCCCCAAACAGCACGATGTTCCCAGTTCTCTAAGAAGAACTGTAACATCACTGCCTTGGGGGTATTTGTGGCCTCAAGATAAACGTAGGCGAAGAGCTTGCTTGCCGACGGAATGAGCAACGAGGGGGTGTCCGAATCAAAAACGTCCTGTTCAACACCGGTTGCCTGACGCCGAATCGCTCGCTTTCCAGAAAAAACTTTGCCGTTCTCGCTCGTAACGAAATTAGGAGGAACCTGTGTCCTCCAACCGGCTGGCCCTTCTTCATCCAACCAAATCACTTCATTATCACGAGGCACAGGCGGCGGGGTTTTTGTTGCTGGATCTTGGTAAGTGACGTTCGCCAGCACGCCATTAAATTTTTCTTCCGCAACTTTTATAGCAGCATCCATCTCTTGCAGCTTCTTGTCATCCTCCGGGGTCTTCACTTGAGTCAACGGTGCAGTGCGCAACAGATTTCCATCCATCGCTGGATCAGCTCCACTGTGAAAGAATGCATAAAATGAGTAAAACTCGCGTTGTGAAATTGGATCAAACTTGTGATCGTGACACACGGCGCAACCGGCGGTTAGCCCCATCCACGCCTGCACCGTTGTCGCCGTCCGTTCTACGGCATAACGAAAAATAAACTCGGCATCAATCGCTCCACCTTCACCCGTTGTCACGTTGCAACGGTTGAAACCAGTCGCGGTCAGTTGCTCAGCACTGGGGTTGGGCAACAGATCTCCGGCAAGTTGAAAAGTTGTAAAATCACTGAACGAAAGATTCTTATTAAACGCCTTCACCACCCAATCGCGGTAAGCCCACATCTGCCGCTCATTGTCCAAATGCAAACCGTGAGTGTCCGCGTAGCGGGCCACGTCCAGCCAGTGTTTGGCCATCTGCTCCCCGTAACGAGAAGAATCCAGATAGCGTTGCACCATGGCTTCATAAGCGTTGTCGGATTTGTCCGCCAGATACTGTTCAACTTCGCTTGGGGTGGGAGGCAACCCAGTCAGGTCGAACGCCACGCGGCGAATCAGCGTCGCACTATCCGCCTGCACCGAAGCCCTCAATCCCTCTTTTTTTAGGCGGGCTGCAATAAAATTGTCGATGGGATTCTGGAGTGCAACTTTCGAGCCTGAGATTTTCGGAACCGCTGGGGGCTTGGGTGCCTCGAAAGCCCAGTGCTTTTGGTAATTCGCTCCCTCAGCAATCCAACGTTTGATCAACTGTTTCTGTTCGGACGTCAGTTTCTTATGACTCTCTGCCGGTGGCATCAATTCATCGGGATCCATCGTGGTAATGCGCTTCCACAATTCGCTCTTCTCGGGCTTTCCCGGTTGAATAGCGATGTGCCCATCCTTATTTGGGGAGAAGGCACCCTCTGGTTCATCTAATCGAAAACCACCCTTGCGCTTCTTCGCATCAAATCCGTGGCAGGCGAAGCAATTGTCAGCGAGGATCGGTCGGATGTCGCGGTTGAAAATCACAGGGTTTGTCGGCAGCTTCACAGCCTCAACGAAAGGCGCGGCCACTAAAAACACCGCCCAGCCGAAACCACAAAAAAAATTTGGTAATTTGCTCATGACTAACATTCTAAACTCTAGTCCATTTTTGTTACACACTCAACCAAGGTCACTCGCACCCGTTGAGCAATCCTGCTGTTGAACAGGTTTAAGATTGATCCAAGGATGTTCCCCATGAGTGCTAATCCCAGATCTTGCTAATTTCTCGTGAGTTTGTCCACCTTCAGTCTTATCAAATGAAGGGGACAACGGGAGAGGTTCCCTTGGCGCAGTTAGGTTGTTGCGTTTTAATTCGGTTTTCTGACTCGTCTGGGCTATGGTGTAGAAGGATTAAAAATATCCTAGCGACCCGATGAACCTGTTGTGCACAAAACTGAACGCTTGAAACTCAAATCTCTCCGGCTCACAATTTTCATTTGCGTATGACCACGGCAACTCAAATTCTGTCGATCCCCGCCACCCTCACTGGGCGGGAACGGTTTCTTGCCGCCGCCAACAACCAACTTCTGGATCGTCCGCCCGTGTGGATGATGCGTCAAGCGGGTCGTGTCCTGCCAGAATATCGGGAGCTCAAATCGAGGTATTCCTTTGTGCAGTTGGTGCAAACGCCGGACCTAGCCGCCGAGGTCACGCTGCAACCCATCCGCCGCTTTGGTTTTGATGCCGCCATTCTCTTCAGTGATATTCTGGTGATTCCGGAGGCCATGGGGCAACCGTATTTCTTTCGAGAAACCGGCGGAGTAGAGATGTCTGTCAAACTCGAATCGGCTGCGGATATTGCTCGGCTATCGGTCGAGGCTATCGAAGAAAAACTCCAGTATGTCGTCGAGGCACTCACTCGAATTAAACCCGCGCTCCATAACCAGACGGCATTGATTGGTTTCGCAGGGTCGCCTTGGACCTTGGCAACCTTCATGCTCGAAGGAGGCAGTTCAAAAAACTTTCAAAACGCCGCGCAGTTGAGCCGATCAGATCCACATCTGTTCCACGAATTACTCCAAAAGCTAACCATCGCCACCACTCGTTATTTGCAGATGCAGATTAGTGCGGGCGTGGATGCTGTGCAAATTTTTGATAGCCATGGGGATCACTTGTTGCCCACCGAATTTTACGAACTTTCTGGCCGCTGGATGCGCGAGATCATCGAAGGATTACGTAAGCAAGTGCCGGTGATTCTTTTCTCAAAAGGCACACGTGACTGGGCAGGCATTGCCGCAACAGGAGCGCAAGTCATCGGGGTTGATCACGGAATTTCTCTAGCGGAAGCCTCCACGAAGTTGCCCACTCATTTCGCAGTTCAAGGCAATCTGGAACCGCGCCATCTGGTGCAATCCACACCGATCGAAGCCTACGAGGCAACTAATACAATCATTCAAAGCATCCGCGGCCAGCGGGGCCATATTTTCAACCTCGGCCACGGCGTGCCTCCGACTTCCAAACTTGAAAACATCGCTGCGGTTCTTGCGGCTGTTCGCAACGAGCCCCTATCTACAACCGGCGTTCCGAGAGGTGTTCGTCCCCTCCCGCCGCCCCGCCCGATGAACGTCAATTTAGATCTCGTCCGTAAATACAACGTCCCCGGCCCGCGCTACACCTCCTACCCGCCCGCAACGCATTTCAAAAACGAAACGACGCAAGCCGAAGTCCTGCTTTCCATCGAGAAGAATAACGAAACGACCCGTCCCCTATCGCTTTACTACCATCTGCCTTTCTGTCAGAGCCTGTGTTGGTTTTGCGGCTGCACAACCGTCATCACCACGCAACAAAACAAGAGCCAATCCTATCTCGATTATATCGAACGAGAGATGGATCTGATGCTGCCACGGCTCAATCCCGCACGGCAGGTCACACAACTGCACCTCGGGGGTGGGACTCCCACGTTTTTGATGCCGGATGAATTACGGCGTTTAGGGCGCATGATACGGGATCGCTTTACCGTCGCTCCAGATGCCGAAGCGGGCGTGGAGATCGATCCTCGCCGAATTAGTCGCGACCACATCCAAGCCCTGCGGGATATGGGTTGCAATCGGGCTTCGCTCGGGGTGCAAGACAACGATCCGAAGGTGCAAGTCGCCGTCCATCGTATCCAACCTCGGGAGCAGACTGAGCAAACTGTGCGATGGATTCGGGAATGTGGTTTTGTGTCGCTCAGCATTGATTTGATCTACGGACTTCCCCTCCAAACGGTCGAGTCATTTAACAGAACCTTGGATGACATCCTCGGACTCAACCCCGATCGCTTAGCGGTTTTTAGCTACGCCCACGTTCCATGGCTCAAGCCCGCTCAAAAAATATTTACGGCGGAACAATTACCCAGCGCGGAGCTCAAACTGGACCTGCTTAAACTTACCATCGAAAAGCTGACCGCCGCCGGTTATGTGTACATCGGCATGGATCATTTCGCCCGCGCCGACGACGAGTTGGCCGTCGCGCAGCGCGAGAAAACTTTACAGCGTAATTTTCAAGGCTACAGCACGCGAGGGGATGCCGATATTTACGCTTTTGGCATGTCCTCCATTTCACAAACCCCCGATTTTTACTGGCAAAACATCAAGGATCTCGAACCTTACTACGCTTCGATCGACGGCGGGAATTCTCCGATAACGCGAGGTTATCGGATGACCGATGAGGACAAACTCCGTCGCCAGACAATCATGCGATTGATGTGTGATCTGGAGCTTGATTTTCCTGAAATGTCGCGGCGAACGGGTGTTGATTTTTCTACTTATTTTGCACCTGAGCTCGCGTCCATGCACGACCTAGAAGCAGATGGTTTGATTGAACGTAGTGCTACACGGCTCCAAGTCACCGAACTTGGTCGATTGCTGATCCGAAATATCGCTATGCGTTTTGACGCAACCTTACTTCCTGCTCGCGAAGGCCGTTATTCTCGGACCATATGAATCCTTCCGTCGCCATCATTGGCGCAGGCATCACTGGTTTGACTGCTGCTTACCGCCTTAGCCAGCAGGGCGTACCCTTTTCCATTTACGAATCGTCCAGCCGAACCGGAGGTGTCATTCATACCTCGGAGCGCGATGGGTATCTGGCTGAGCACGGCCCGAACACGCTGCTCGAAACATCCCCCATCATCCGAACCCTACTCACTGAACTGGATCTGGGATTGGAACAAATTTATTCTAATCCAGAAGCTGAAAAACGGTTCTTGGTTCGTAACCATCGCCTTCAAGCACTTCCGAGTTCACTGTTGGGTTGGGCGACTACTCCGCTTTTTTCCTTTCCAGCAAAAATTCGAGTTTTAGGCGATTTTTTACTTCCCCGTGCACCGTCTGATCTCGAAGAAACACTGGCTGCGTTTGTCGTGCGCCGACTGGGCCAAGAATTTCTCGACTACGCCATCAACCCGTTCGTTGCGGGAATCTACGCAGGTGAACCTGAACGTCTCTCGCTTCGTGAAGCATTCCCAAAACTGCACGCCATTGAGCAGCGTTATCGCTCACTGTTCCTCGGCCAGCTTATAGGAGCTCGGGAACGACGCAAAACCGGTGAGATTTCAAAGTCAAACGCACCCAAACTCTCGTTTCGACATGGCCTAGGATCCCTAACCCAAGCTCTGACTCGTCAAGTGGCAGATTCCGTCCATACGAGCACTCCAGTGACGCGAATTTGTAGACAAGGAGAAATCTGGACGGTCACGATACAAAAAGGTGAATCGACTGAAACGCACGAGCACAGCGCGATCCTGCTCGCAGCCCCTGCTTATCGACTCGCCGAGATTGATTGGAACACGGGTGACGGCCAATCGCTGAGATGGCTCGGCGACATTGTCTATACACCAGTCACTTCCCTAGCCCTCGGCTTCCGCCGCTCGGAAGTTGCGCATCCACTCGACGGCTTTGGTGTGCTCGTTCCAGCGGTGGAGAAAATTCCAATTTTAGGAGCAATTTTTAGCTCATCACTTTTTCCAAATCGTGCTCCAACCGATCACGTCTTACTCACCTGTTATTTGGGTGGTAGTCGCGATCCCAAACTCGCCCAAGCTCCTGCTGAGACACAAATTGAGACAACTCTGAAGGCTCTACGCCAATTGTTGGGTGTCACAGGTCAACCCACCTTCATCCATCGCACCGCCTACTCCCGTGCCATCCCGCAATATGAAATTGGATTTGGTAAATTCCGCGAACGCATGGCGACGCTTGAGGCCAGCAACGCGGGGTTACATCTCGCAGGGCATTTCCGTGATGGTATCTCTCTCAGTGATTCACTACTCGCCGGACATGACGCAGCCACGAAATTGATCCAACACGGTCAACGCTCCAACAAAACGCATTTTTCCTTAGCCAGCCAAACGATTAATTGATGAACACCTCTACTCCCTCCAAATTCGGCGTGTTGCTGATGAATCTTGGGTCACCAGATTCTCCATCCGTGCCCGACGTCCGTCGATACCTCCGTGAATTTCTCATGGACGGGCGAGTTATCGACACGCCGTGGCCGATCCGTTTCGCACTAGTCAATGGATTAATTCTTGTCACCCGTCCGAAAGATGCTGCTCATGCCTACTCCACAATCTGGACTTCCGAAGGCTCCCCGTTGGTCGCAACGAGCCGTCGGGTCAAAACGTTACTGGAAGAGAAACTCGATTGCCCAGTCGAGTTGTGTATGCGTTACCAGAATCCTCCGCCCCTTCAAGCCCTCCGCAGCCTGCACGAACAAGGCGTTACAGAAGTGTTTCTCATTCCTCTCTTTCCACATTACGCGATGTCCAGTTTTGAAAGCGCAGTGGAACGCGTGAGGGTCGTGATCAAGGAGTTTCCTCAAATGAAACTTCGCGTCATGCCAGCCTACTACAATCATCCTGACTACATCGATGCCCTCGTAAAAAGTGCCCAGCCTTATTTGGAACAGGAACATGACCTACTGCTCTTCAGTTTCCATGGAATTCCTGAAAGACATTTGTGCAAATCCGACCCCACCAAGGCGCACTGTTTCAAAGTTCCCAACTGCTGCGATGTCCCCAGCCCAGCGCATGCAACATGCTATCGACACCAGTGCTTTGAGACCGTAAGGCTCTTTGTTGACAAGGCCGGGTTGACCCGAGACCAATACGCGGTCTCATTCCAATCGCGCCTCGGTCGCGACCCTTGGTTGAAACCCTACACCGATTTAGAATTGCCTCGATTCGCGCAGGAGGGGAAAAAAAGGGTTCTAGTCATCTGCCCAGCCTTCGTCTCGGATTGTTTGGAGACCATCGAGGAAATCGGCATTCGCGGCGAACAGACCTTTACCGAGGCAGGAGGCACCAGTCTGAGCCTCATCCCTTGCATGAATGAACACCCCCGATGGATCCAGGCCCTTGCAACATTTGTAGAGAGTAACCGCTAAGCACCAAAGTCGAATGCCTATGCCTACAATTGACTCGGCACCAAAACGAATTAAGATGATTGAACGATGATCGCCAGAGTTACTACGACCGTAGTTAGTGCCCCCAACATCCGAATTGGGGACGAACGCTTGATCAAAGTCACTCCCAACGCGGCTCTCAAGGTCTCGTCGCTTTTGACACGTCAGGGACGACCTTCTGGGGTGCTCCGCGTCGCTGTGGTGGGTGGGGGATGTTCTGGTCTCCAATACAAAATGGATCTCCAAGATACACCCGCCAACCGCGATATTATGGTGGAAACCTCGGGCATTCGAGTGGTTGTGGATCCAAAAAGTGCCTTATATGTCACGGGATCCGAGTTAGATTATGTGGATAGTTTGCAGGAAGGTGGGTTTAAAGTAATCAACCCCAATGCGGCAACCAGTTGTTCTTGCGGTGAGAGTTTTAGCGCATGATCGACGCTTTCTCCCTGTTCAGTATTGATCCTCATCCTTGGATTGATCAGGACAAGTTAAAGTCCAAATTTCTCAAACTAAGTGAATCCCATCACCCTGACAGGGTGCGGTTAACTTCAAGCCCTACCGCTGTTCAAGCGGACCAGATTTACGCGGATATCAATGCCGCTTTTGGCGTTTTAAAGTCGCACCGTGATCGGTTGGCTTTGCTCTGGGAATTAGAGACTGGAGAAAAAGCTCCCTCGACAGCGAATATCCCTGAGGATTTGACCGCGCTCTTTTTGGAGGTAGGCCAAGTTTGCGTTGAGGTGGCTAGGTTCAATACAGAACGGCTCAAACTCACCTCCCCTATTTTGAAGGCACAGGCTTTTGGCGAGTCGCTAGTTTGGACGCAACGTTTGCAAGAAATTCAATCCAGGGTCTCTGATTTAGAACTCGTTTTTGCTTCTGATTTAATCGCGTTGGATCAGCAATGGAAATCGCTCGAATCCACAACCCGACGCGAGAACCTCCTCCGCTTTCACTTTCGTGCCTCCTGCCTGCAACGCTGGAAGGATCAGTTGCGCGAGCGGATCTCACAATTAGCGTTTTAATTGTAGTGAAGGGATTCAGCTCCTCAATTGTCGGTGCCCCCTCCAAAAACACCCAAATTTATCGAGAGGTCCGCTTTACTTGAGATCGATCCGCTGGCAGGGTATTTTGCATGAATTCCTTATCCAGACCATGGCTGACGATGATGAGATTGTTTCGGAGCAGCCTAGTCGCTCTGAGTTTTTTGATCGTGAGAAACGTTTGGGCGGGGCCCGTCGAGGTAATGCGGACGCCAGATAATGGGATCCAACCTCAAGCGATGGTAGGTGCCGATGGAAGAGTTCACCTGCTTTATTTCAAGGGTGACGCCGCGGGAGGCGATCTTTTTTACACTTATAGAAAAGCGCAGTCCGAAGGTTGGGTCGCTCCAGTCCGTGTGAATCGTGTCTCTGGCAGCGGTTTGGCGATCGGATCGGTCAGAGGAGCGCAACTGGCGTTGGGACGGAACGGTTGGGTTCATGTGGCTTGGATGGGGAGTTCGAAAGCGCAATCGGTTCGGCTGGAAGGACGGGATCAATCCCCCCTCTTGTATGCGAGGTTGCGACCAAATGCTTCTGAGTTTGAACCTGAACAGAATATGCTCAAGGTGGCAGGAGGATTGGATGGGGGCGGATCGCTGGCAGCCGATGCCATGGGGCATGTCGCGGTGGTTTGGCATGGTTTAATCGGTGACGCGAAAGGCGAACAATTCCGAGCCGTCTATGTACGCGAATCTACGGATGATGGGGGTGTTTTTGCGACCGAGAAGGCGGTTTCACCTCACGGGAGCGGTGCTTGTGGTTGTTGTGGAATCAAGGCCGGTTATGGCGATGGAGGATCGTTACAAGTAGTTTTCCGTAGCGCGACGCAGGAGACAAATCGAGCGGAGTTAGTCATCAAGGGAACGATGGACAATCTGCCTTTTCGGGTAGTAAGGAGCGCGCCGTGGTCCATCAACAATTGTCCAATGAGCACGTCTGCGCTCGCTCAAGGATCCACAGCCTCTTTCGCCGCATGGGAAACTGAGGGTCAAGTTTGGTGGGAAAAATTTGAAGCCACCGGAAATCCATCTAGAAAAATGATGCAACCCGAAGGCGGCAAGGGCGGACGAAAGCATCCTGCGTTGGCTGTTAACTCGCGGGGGGAAGTGCTATTGGCATGGACCGAAGGGACGGGCTGGCAACGAGGGGGTGGAGTGGCCTGGCAGCTTTATGATAAGGATGGAAAGGCGATGCACCCGATCGAGCGGCGGACTGGTCTGCCAGTGTGGGGACTAGTCGCCGTAGTGGCAGCGTCAGATGGTAGTTTTTCGCTTATTTATTAGGCCCAGTCACATCAGGAAAAGCCCGAGTAATTATGGATGAAACTGAAACAAAAATTCGAAGCGAACGTCGGAGGGGGTGTGTTTTTTACGGATGCTTGTCGCTGTTGGTGTTGTTTGTGGTGGGGTTGCTTGCGGTTTATATCGGCGCGCAGTTTGGGTTGCGCAAGTTGGCTGCAAACTACACATCGAAGACACCGCTCGATATTTCAAAGGTCGTTTATACGGCGGCTGACATGGTTGTATTGGAGGAGCGAGTTCTCAAATTCATCCAAGCCGCAGACCAAAAGAACGGGAACGAACCATTCGAATTGACCGCCCGCGACTTAAACGCGCTGGTACAAACAAAGCAGCCCGCTCTGGAGGCTCTGGGGAGTTTTGCGTTGGAATTAGCTCCCTCCGAAGTTCGCGCGCAAATGAGCATCCCCTTGGATAACTTGGGGCGATCCGCGTTCAAAGGCAGGTTTTTGAATGGAGAAATGATCCTAGGATTAGCTCTGACGAATGATTTGCTGAGTCTCGATGTTAAATCATTCACGGTGAAGGGCAAACCGCTCCCAGCAATTCTTGTATCTCAGTTTCAGTCGAAAGGGTTTCTGGCCTCAGTGAACGATAATCCTCAAATACAGCAACTTGCAGCACGGCTTTCTCGAATCGAAATCAGGGAGGGATCGGTGTTGCTCTGGCCAAAGGCTATCTCCAGATAAACGGAGCGAGACAGTCGGTTGGTTGTAACTCAGACCCGCAGGAATATTTTCCTTTGGTAAAGAAACCGGGCGAGCAAAAGTCCAAACATCAACACCGTTACTTCAATCACTAGGTGACCAAACCCTGCAGCAATGCGGTGGTCGAGCCATTCCGTGATCGGCCCACCCAGAAGGCGACTGGCAAGTTTTCCAAAATCAAAGAGAGCCATCGTCAGGTAGATCGTGATCGCGTTGCATCCAATCCAAACGAAGGGTGCCGCCCATTTTTGATGATTCCAGACATCAATTATTTGGTAAAATGTGGCGAGCAAAATCGCACTCACACCCGTGGTGACGAGCACGAAGGAGGATGACCAGATTTTCTTGATGATCGGAAATTGAAGACCCCAGAGGAATCCGAGGATGATAAACGCGATTCCTCCGAGCAGCAGCCAGCGGACTTTTTGCTTGTCTGGAGTCTTGGAATTCTTAAGCAAAAGCCCTGCAAATAACCCAAGAATACATTGAGCAATCGCAGGGATGTTGCTGAGCAGACCTTCCGGGTCATGATCTCCATCCCACTTGCGGAAGGGTAGGAATTCTCGGTCCACGTAATTTGCTAGGTTTTTACCCTCGTCAAAATTCCCTGCGCCAACTCCCGGCACCGGCACAAAAGTCATTACAGCCCAATACCCAATAAGCAAAAAGGCGCAGGTGACGATGCGACCTCGAGTTTTGAACCAAATAAAAGCAAGTCCGGCGAATGTGTAACAAATAGCAAGACGCTGGAGCACGCCGACGAGTCGCACTTTATCGAGTCCCTGACTGATACCTCCATAATAGATCAGACCGAGCACATACAAAATCAGGCCGCGGCGAATGACTTTAATGGTCGCCGCTTTCTGGCCTTCAGTCTCAAGAGTTTTGCTCAGTGAAAAAACCAGCGAGACGCCGATGATAAAAACAAAGAGCGGAAAAATAAAATCGTAGAAATGGAGGCCCTGCCAAGGCACATGATCCATTCGCGTGATCAGCGGATAATTAATTACTGTCGAAAGTGCGTGGATGATGCCTTCCATTCCCACGATCCAAAACATGTCAAAACCCCGAAGGGCATCAAGCGAAACAATTCGTTTAGCAACAGGTTTTGAAGAATTTCCTGTGGATCCAACCGGGACGGAGATAGTGGATGACATCGCAAGACAATCGAGGAATAGCAGAAAAAATAAAAGCAGATTTTAATCGACCGATTTTCTAGACGCGTGGAAGCCGGAACTTCAAATCTGGATCACCGAAGGTTTGATTCGTAATCTTGGAGCTGCTAGAACGACGCGCACAAATGAAGTTGTATTGTAAAACTGTGCTTGTTGCAGCTGTAGCCGCTTGCGCTGCTGCTGGTGCTGCTGAACTCGGAACGGCACTCAAATCTGCGGAGGTTTCCTCCAACGCATGGAATGAAGCAGAGATAGCGATGAAGAAATTCCATCTCCCTGCTGGGTTTAAACTGGAGGTTTTCGCAGTCGAGCCACAATTAGCGAATCCAGTCGCAATCGCCCTAGACGAGAAGGGACGCGTCTTCGTTTCGGAAACCCATCGCTACCGCACCAGTGTGTTGGATATCCGCAACATCATGGACTGGTATGAGGACGACCTGTCGATCCGAACTTTGGATGATCGGATCGCAATGATCAAAAAGCATTTAGGACCCAAGGCAGCTGATCTTGCGAAGGAATCCGAGGTTGTCCGTTTACTGGTGGATACCGATGGGAATGGACGAGCGGATCGATCAACAGTATTTGCCGAAGGATTCAATTCCTTACTGGATGGTATCGCCTCCGGTGTGCTGGCGCGTAATGGCACCGTTTATTTTGCAAACATCCCCGATGTCACAGCACTTCAGGATCGTAACGGCGACGGCGTGGCAGATAGTCGTAAGACGATCGCACACGGGTTCGGCACACGGTTTAGTTTAACTGGCCACGATCTGCACGGTTTGAAATTCGGACCAGATGGAAAGCTCTATTTCAGCATCGGTGATCGAGGTTCGCACGTCGTATCGAAGGAAGGGCGCACGTTCAGCTATCCTGATGAAGGAGCCGTTTATCGTTGCGATGCGGATGGATCCAATCTGGAGGTTTTTGCGACTGGTTTACGCAACCCACAGGAACTCGCTTTCGATGAATTCGGGAACCTCTTCTCCGGCGATAATAACTGCGACCATGGTGATTTAGCACGGCTGGTCTACATCGTGGAAGGTGGGGATACGGGTTGGCGGATCGGATTCCAATTCAGCGAGCAGAATCCTGCGGGCACTTGGAATGCGGAAAAGCTTTGGCACCTGCGATGGCCCGGTCAGGCGGCTTATATTATTCCACCAATCGGTCACATTGGCGCCGGACCCTCGGGTTTAGTTTATGCACCCGGAACGGGTTTCTCGGACAATTACCAGCGCCGTTTTTACTTGTGCGATTTCCGTGGCCAAGCGACTGGAAGCGGAATCCACTCATTCAAAGTCAACACCTCAGGAGCCGGATTTACGCTGGGTGAGACAGAGCATTTTGTTTGGGATATCCTCACGCCGGATTGTGATTTTGGTCCGGATGGTCGGATGTATATCGCGGATTGGGTGCATGGATGGCCCAAGAGTGAACGCGGTCGGATCTACCGTTTGTCTGAAACTGCGACTGTGAATGATGCAAATGCTCTCTCCACGCAAAAGTTGCTTGGCGAAGGGTTTACGAAAACTCGGGGTGAACAATTGGTTGCCCTGCTGCGCCATCCCGACATGCGGATACGTCAGGAAGCTCAGTTCAACCTAGCAGACCGTGGGGCGGAATCACTGAAACCATTGCTCAAGGTAGTTAAGTCCAGTGACCACCAATTGGCTCGCATTCATGCCATCTGGGCTATCGGTCAACTCGGACAACGTGAAGCCACATTAACCGATAAACTTTTAGAGTTCCTTGGTGATCCTGACGCTGAAATCCGTGCCCAATCGGCGCGGGTTCTCGGGGATAACCATCGGGCAGGCGCGGCGCATCAACTGATCGCGATGCTGAAGGACACTTCGCCTCGTGTACAATACTTTGCAGCCCTAGCTCTTTCCAAAATTACCAACGGAGATTCTGTCTCCGCGGCCCTCGATCTTTTACGCAGGAATAACGACAAGGATCTCTATTTACGCCACGCAGGCGTGATGATTTTGGCAGCTTCACAGGACTCCAAAAAACTGGCGACTCTTGCCAAGGATCCCTCCCAGTCGGTAAGGATGGCGGCAGTTTTGGCATTGCGTCGTCTCGCTAATTCCGACATCGGGGTCTTTGTGAATGATGAATCCGCAGCGGTTGCCGTGGAGGCTGCCCGGGCGATCAACGACATTCCGATCGTTGGGGCGTTGCCTGCCTTGGCAAACAAGATTAACGACAGAGTCGATCCTTTCACGGATGGCACCCAAGACACCGTCGATTACCGGACACCTTGGATGCGTCGAGTCATCAACGCCAACTTCCGAGTGGGTGGGCCGGAAAACGCCCAGGCATTAGCTCGTTTAGCCAACGATTCGAAACAATCCGATTCAATCCGCAATGAGGTCTTGCTCATGCTAGGGCAATGGCCAGCACCCTCAGCTCGTGACAAGGTGACAGGTCTCTGGCGTCCGTTGGACAAGCGGGCGAACGACCACGCAAATGTGGCGTTGGCAGCAGTTTCAGAAAACTTGCTCCGCACGGCATCGCAACCTGTCAGAGCGGCAGCAGCGAGCGCCATCGCAAATCTTGGGATCACCACGGCAGGTAAATGGCTGGTTGCCTTGGCAATCGATCCCTCGGCCCTAGATCAAACACGAATCGAAGCTCTCAACGCGCTCGCCAAGCTAGGTGACCCCGCGTTAAGCGAGGTGCTAAAAAGTGCCCAAAACGACGCCAAAGAGGCAGTCCGCAAAGCAGCAACATCGTTGATGGCAAAATCAGGTCAAGGTGATGCGGTAAACACCCTCGCTAAAATCTTGGAATCGGGATCTTTATCCGAAAAACAGAACGCTTTCGCCGCGCTCGCCAATTTGAAGGGAGCAGATGTGGATTCCTTACTGCTCACATGGTTGAAGAAAAGCGATTTGCCGGCTGATCTCGAACTAGACCTCATGTTGGCGGCTGAGCCAAAGACCGACGCCAGAATTAAATCGGAACTGGTGACTAGGGAACAACGGTTGCCCAAAGGTGATGCGTTGGCGAGTTACCGAGTCTCGTTGAAAGGTGGCAACCCTGAACTGGGTCGCAAAGTATTCTTTGAAAAAGCTGAGGTAGCCTGCACTCGATGCCATAAATGGAACGGGGAAGGAGGAGAAGTAGGGCCGGAGTTAACCCATTTGGCAGAAAAACAGCCTGCAGATTATCTGTTGGAATCCATTCTTTTTCCAAACGCCAAGGTCGCTCCTGGGTTTGAAAGCGTGTTGTTAACCTCCGGAGATGGGACTCTCTACGCGGGCGTGGTGAAGTCTGAGAATGATCAGGTCATCGAACTCAACTCGCCGGAGGATGGTCTATTGAAAATAAAAAAAACAGATATCAAAACTCGGGTTAGCGGGCTTTCGGGCATGCCAGAGGGGATCGGAAATATTTTGAGCAAACAAGAATTGAGGGACTTGCTCGCATTTTTAACCAGTAAACGCTGAAACAAAAAACACGCGACCGTAATCTGACGGTCGCGTGCGTTCTTGTGCCGTTGAAATTATTTTTGAGCCAGAGCTGCCTCGACGGCCTTTGAGACGTCATCAGAATCAGGTTTGGTCTGGGGTTCAAATCGCTTGAGGACTGTGCCATCCTTGGCGATCAAAAACTTGCCGAAGTTCCATTTAATATCCCCGGGGAATTCTGCGTCTTTTCCAGTCAGTCGAACGTAGAGCGGATGGCGTTCGCTTCCTAAGACTTTCACTTTGTCCATGAGCGGAAAAGTCACCTTGTATTTTGTGGAACAGAATTGCTTGATGTCCTCATTCGATCCAGGTTCCTGACCTCCAAAGTCATTGCAAGGCAGTCCCACAACGGTGAAGCCCTGAGTTCCGTATTTTTTCTGCAAACCTTCCAACGCTTCGTATTGGGGGGTGAGCCCGCATTTGGAGGCCACGTTCACTAGAAGCACAACCTTACCTTTGAAACTCTTCAATGAAGTAGGCTGGCCGTTAATGTCTTTCAACGCGATGTCGTGAATGGATGTTTTGGATTCAGCCATAACAATTTGGGTCAGCGTCAGGACGCAAAAAATTGCAAATAGTTTAATGATCATAACGGCTTAATACTTCTCCCGTCCGCGAACTTTGTCGAGGGCTAACTGTGGCGTCCGTAACTGTGACTTGGCTGGAAACCTCATCTGCCTTGACAAGTGCTTTATGCCATTTGCATTCTGAATAGAGAATGCGATTCGCCAATTCATGCAGTATGTTTCGATCAATGCCGATTCAGGTGCAACCCGCACTGAGTGCTAATTGGATTCTAAACCCGAAACCCATCTTTCAAGTATTGGTGGGATCGCTTTTGCTCAGTTTCAAAGTCGCTGCTGCCGTGTTACGGATGGATGTATCCAGTGCCCCGGAAAGCAGTGCATGGGCTCAATCAGCACAGGTTTTAGCTCAAGAATGGTACCCTCGGATTGGCAACCTGTTACTGCCCGCAGGGGTTGACCAGCTACCAGACGTTACTGTTCGTCTGGAGCCTATGTTTGAGGGCGTGGCGGCAACGGCGGGAACCGAGATTCGAATGTCGTCGAAGCGGATCATGGCATTGCCCGACGATAGCAAGGGCGCGTTGATTCACGAACTTGTCCATGTCGTTCAGGCCTATCCGTCAGGTCAGGTAGGATGGGTGACCGAAGGAATCGCAGACTACCTCCGCTTCGCCATTTATGAGGCTTGGCCCTTGTCTCGATTCCCGCGGCCAGAAAAGGCACAAGGTTTCAGGGATTCCTACCAGGTGGCGGCTGGATTTCTGTTCTGGCTCGAATGCGGTCCGGCTCCGGGTATTGTCCGCCAACTAAACGCCTCACTTCAGCGCGGTGCCTACCGTGAATCAATCTTTATGGATCGAACAGGCCGGGATTTGGAACAGCTCTGGAAAGATTACTTGGCGGTCTTCAACCACGTATCGCCATTGCCAGTTGAAACAGTGGCTTGGCGTCACGCCGGTGGTTACTTCGAGCGTCAACCCACCGGGGGCTGGGTGGAGTTTGAGCACGGCAAACAGACGTGGCTCTTTGAAGAGATTGAGAGAACTCCAGTCTCCATCACCCTTCTTGATAAGGGACGGAACATCCGGCTGCGGATTACCAAAAATACTGTTGATCTATTTCGCGACGATCAGTGGGGGAACTTATACCAAGGCGCTTGGACAAACCTCTCAGGATCCGCCAAGAGTAGATGACCCAAACCGGCAGCGGTCGGCAGCAGGTTGTCATGCGGGATGCCAATCTTCCGTGCGATTTGGTCGGCGGTTTTGAAACCGATACCGTGAATGCCCTGTCAAAGCTCTTTAAGAATGTCCCCATTCTTAAAGAGCTTTGACAATCTGATTTTTTCCGCATCGACAACGGGAGGTTTCCTCCGCATAAATAACGCGATGTTCTCTAACTCATTCAAGACCGTTGCATTTTTTGTTTGCGCCTCTGTCGTCAGCTTTCTCAAGATCGATGCTGCGGAGGTTGGAACAGGAGCCAACTTCAAAGGCCCGATCGGGCTTCAACTTTATACTCTCCGCGCGGATTTTACCCGAAACGTCCCAGCCACTCTTGATAAAGTGCGCGACTACGGCGTGAAGGAAGTGGAACTGGCGGGTACCTACAACCTTTCGCCGGAGAAGTTTAAAGAGATGCTCGATGCTCGCGGCCTGAAGCCTATCAGCGGACATTTTAGCTATGATCGCTACCAAACGGATGTCGAAGGGATCGCCAAGGAAGCCAAAACTTTGGGTCTCCAATACGTAGGCTGCGCTTGGATTCCTCATAAGGATGACTTCGATGAAGCCGAATGCCGCGATGCCATCAAAAACTTCAACAAAGCAGGTGAGGCACTTGCCAAGCATGGGCTGAAGTTTTTCTATCACACCCATGGCTACGAATTTACAAAATACGGAGAGAGCGATCTGCTCGATTTGTTGATCTCCCAGACCAATCCGAAATTCGTTAACTTTCAGATGGATGTTTTTTGGATCGTCTACCCCGGTAAAGACCCTGTGGCACTCTTAAAGAAATACGGCTCACGTTGGTCTTTGATTCATGTCAAAGATATGAAGAAAAGCCTCAAAACGGGCGTTATGACAGGGCAAGCCGATGTGACCAACGATGTGGCAGTTGGCACCGGCCAAATGAATTGGGCAGCGATTCTCAACCAAGCAAAAAAATCCGGCGTAAAACATTATTTTATTGAGGATGAATCCCCGGACGCTGCTGCACACATCCCGCTCAGCCTCAAATATCTTGAAGGCGTTCGTTGGTAAGCGGAAAAAGTTTCTACATCAGGAGCAGACCCTCCGTGTCCTAGTCGGTTATTTCACATCGAACGGACGATGAATATTGCCTTCAAGGAGTGGTCCATTGTGGTGGATGCTTTGGGTCAAGGTGATCAGGTTGTGATCCTTCGAAAGGGCAGAATTCATGAAGGCGAAACAGGATTTAAACTCGAGCACAATGCGTTTCTGCTCTTCCCCACTCGATTTCACCAACAACGCACGTTGGTGACCTCGGAGGCGCAGCACAGGTTCGACCAGAGGACTCTACTCAACGAAACCGGCGAGCGCCTTCGTATCGCCTCTATTGCTGAGGTGATTGCGGCTGCGGAAGTTCATGATTTTGCAGCCGTACAAAGGCTCCACGGACTCCACATTTGGAGTGAGGAGTTAATTGCTCAACGATTTGCGTGGAACAACCAACCAATGATCCATGCATTCTTTTTGCACGTTTCAAAACTTTCTTCGCCGGTCGAATTGCCAATGGCACCCGCTTACGCAGGTTGTAAATCATGGGTCGAACTCGAAAGAGACATTGATACATCCAACACCACCTCGGTTCTAAACCCAGATGCATTGCGAGAAAAACTACGAGCCTTTCATGAAGCCCTTGGTATTTCATCCACGAGCTTCGCTAAATTCCCCTGATTTGAACTTGTAACCGCACAACATGCCCGACCCGACACTCTTACTTGCCTCCGCTTCTCCTCGACGACGGGAGTTACTTGCACAAATTGGGATCCATCCGGTCGTTATCCCTAGTGATGCAGTCGAGTTGCATGATCCAAATTTGACAGCCCGCGAACTCTGTTTAATCAACGCGTATCGCAAAGCCAAAACTGTTGCCAGCCAATACCCCGACCACTCGGTGTTAGCTGCTGATACACTTGTCTACCTCGGAACGAAACTTTACGGCAAACCCTGTAATCAATCCGAAGCTGTTCGGATGTTGACGGAATTAGCGGGTCGAACCCATCTAGTGGTTACCGGTGTGTGTTTAATTCTGGAGCGGGAACTTCGAGAAAAACTTTTCGCCGAGACAACGCTCGTAACCTTCCACTCACTCACACAACCGCAAATCGAGGATTACCTCAGTAAAATCAACCCACTCGATAAAGCGGGAGCCTACGCTATACAGGATCACGGTGAAATGATTGTCGAACGAATCGAAGGCTCCTACTCAAACGTGGTTGGGTTGCCGCTAGAGCAATTTCAACACGTCTGGAACGATTGGCAGAAACCTGTCTGATCCAATTTTCCACCCCTCGAACACAACTCACGGTTGGTTTTTCCTTACCAACTCAACCATCGCGCTCACCGCCTCTTCGCTTCCAACTCTTGCCGCAGCGGTTCCCGCATTCACCGCGACTACTACCACAAGATTCTCCTGTGGCACCACCCAAACCACCATGTAAAACATCGTGTTGGATCCGTTATGCCATAGTGCTTTTCCTCGAGTCCAAGCCCCTTCCTTGACCACCCAGCCAAGGGCATAATCTTGGCCCTGCCACGCTTGGTGCAACTTCTGCCACGCGCCGTGATTCAATATCGGAGTTTGTAATCCTCGGTCACCACGTAGGTGTGTCGTCGCGTACCGAGCGATATCCCTGACAGAAGCGTGGACTGTCCCTGCTGGGCCGATTGCTGGTGGATTATCCTCCTGTTTGGGGATCCATTTCTCGCCCTTGAACTCATGCCCCCACGGTTCATCCACCGCACCAAGAACCCCCGGAACTCCGAAAGCCGCTGTTTTCATCGCTAACGGTTGAAAAACTTTTTCCTGCAATAAAGTTTCCCAAGGTGTCTGGGTCACGTTTTCTAACATGACACCCGCGATGGCATATCCTTGATTCGAGTAAAGAAATTCGGTCCCCGGCGTGTTTACAGGGCCATTCGCCAGTAAACCTCGCACAAACTGGAGACGTTGGTTTTCATGGGTTCCATTCTTACGCCAAGCCGTCTGCCATAACTCGGGCGGAGGTTCGAGAGGGGCTCCGCCTCGGTGAGAGAGTAGCTGCTCGAGTGTGACGGAGCGATAATTGGGGTGGATTTCTGCCTCAGTCTTGCCAAAAACATCCTGAATTGT
>WBXJ01000015.1 GCA_008933045.1 Verrucomicrobiota bacterium | reverse complement strand
TGCAGATCGGTGGTAACATCAACGCCAGCAATGCCAAAAACTGGATCGAAGCCGGGGCCTCTCATGTTATCGTCACCTCTTGGATCTTTCGAGACGGACAACTTGATTGGGATCGCCTTGATCAGTTAGTCAATGTGCTGGGAACCCCACGCCAGTTAGTGTTGGATCTGAGTTGTCGCAAACGAGAGGGACAATATTTTGTAGTAACGGATCGTTGGCAAAAATTTACCGACCTTACACTTTCTGAGGAAACATTGATCAAACTCAGTGCTTACTGCGACCAGTTCCTCATTCACGCCGTCGATGTCGAAGGTCTCTGCCAAGGCATCGATCTTGATCTAGTAGAAAAACTCTCCCAATGGACCCCCATCGCCACGACCTATGCGGGTGGCGCAAAAACCTTGGAGGATCTTGCGACTGTCTCACGTCTAGGTCAGGGTCGCATTGGGTTGACGATCGGCTCAGCACTCGACATTTTTGGAGGTCATGGCATCAAGTATGCCGATGCCGTAGCATTCAACCGAAATTTCCAGTCCCAACATTAGAATGACGATTCAAGAAATCCTTTCCAACGAAGAGTTACGACGTCACGAATTCCCTGTCGTCGCAAAAAAAACGTATTTAGCACACGCGGGCATCTGTCCCCTGCCCCGCAGAATCGCCGAGGCGATCAAGAACTATACAGATGCCTGCCTATTGGATGACCAAGAAGCGGTCATGCCAGAACGACTCTTGCAGGACACCCGCACTGCCGCAGCTCAATTGCTCGATGCGAAGCCGGAGGAAATCGCCCTCATTGGTCCCACCTCACTTGCCTTAAGTTTTATCGCTGGAGGTGCAAAACTCAGGCGTGGCGAAAACGTCGTCGTCTACTTCGATGATTATCCATCAAACGTCTACCCCTGGATGTCCCTAGCGGATCGCGGTGTTGAGGTGCGGTTTCTCAACATCCGAGAACTCGGCAAAATCCGGACCATTGACGTCATCGGTCAGATCGACGAAAGCACCAAGCTCGTCGCTCTCGCTTCAAGCCATTTCCTTTCCAGCTACCGCATTGATACTGGGGCTATCGGAAAGGCCTTACACGATCGTGGCATCCTATTCTGTGTCGATGCCATCCAAACCCTCGGTGCCTTTCCAACCACGGTAAAACACATTGATTTTCTCGCTGCCGACGCGCATAAATGGCTCCTCGGCCCCTGTGCTGGCGGCGTGATGTATGTCCGGAAAGAAGCTCAGGAACGACTCAGGCCAACAACCCAAGGCTGGCATAACCTACGCTGCCCGAACTACAGCGCACAAGAAGACCTCGTTTACCGCGATGACGCACGCCGGTATGAGGCCGGCACCGCCAATGTGCTTGGCATCGTCGGTCTCAAAGCAAGTCTCGAGCTCATCCTCGAACTCGGCATCGATGCCATCGGTCAAGAACTATGGCGCAAACGATCGTGGTTAGTGCCTGCTCTGCAAAAAAAAGGCTACACGGTTCTTAACGCCGACGCCCTTCAACCCAACACCGGAGGATCCATTACCTTCAGTAAACCGAACGTCGATATGGCCATCTTGTACGCCCAACTACAAGCTGCTGACATCGTGGCCTCGCTGCGACCCGATCGCACGGGCAAGCAATACCTGCGGTTCTCACCACACTTTTACAACACGGATGAGGAACTCCATCGCACACTGGAGCTTTTGTAAAGCTCCTCTAAAAAATCCTGCTCCGCTTTGTTCGAGTAGGATTGACCACAGCCTGTCGATGGTTTAGTATCAACCTAGGTTCATGAAATACATCATTGCGCTACTACTTCTACTGGTGCCACTCGTCGCTCTTCGAGCCGCCCCACCGACGCTCGTGAACGGAATCGCCGTCATCGTCAACGACAACATTGTCACCTATAAAGACGTACAAAACAGCATCCGCGACGATCTGGATGCCTTGGAACGTCGCTACGCTTCTCAGCCCGCCGTCATAGAGCAAAAAACAAGGGAGCTACAGGCGGCACGCATCGAAGAACTTGTCGAATACCAGTTGGTTCTGCATGAATTCAAAACCGTAGGTTATAACCTGCCCGAAAGCTTCATTCAAAACCGCATCAATGAAGATCAAAAAAAATACGACAATCGCTTAGTCCTCATAAAAACCCTTCAGTCTCAGGGGATGACCTACGAAAGTTACCGACAAAAAATTCGGGAACGAACCATCTTGGAACTCATGTTCCGACAAAAAGTGCCCTCCGATCCAATCATCTCGCCGGCAAAGATTGGCACCTATTACACGGAAAACGCCGAACAATTCCGCCTTCCTGATCAAGTGAAACTCCGCATGATCGTGCTGACCACCCAAGCCAACGAGAGTCTTTCTACAATCAAAATGGCCAAAGAAATACGGACTCAGGTTGAGGCGGGGGCTGATTTTGCAGAGATGGCCAAGGTCTATTCGAGCGGATCCCAAGCTAGCCAAGGCGGGGACTGGGGCTGGGTCGATCGCAAAACACTGAGAGAAGATCTTGCTAAAATCGCCTTCACCATGAAATCAGGCACCCACAGCGATCCCATCGAAACGGCACAAGGAATCTACCTGATGAAGGTCGAAGAAGCCCGCCCCACCCATATTCGCCCCCTTTCGGAGGTTCACGAAGCCATCGAACAAACCTTAAAAACAGGCGAAACCAAACGCCTCCGCAAACAGTGGATCGACCGACTCAAAAGCAAGGCGTTCATTCGTTACTTCTGATCAGAAGCCGCGAATTCGCCCGCTCCAAAATTTACCAGAGAATCCATGAACTCGTGGATCGGAATTTCCCTAGGTGATCCTTCCGGCATTGGCCCCGAAGTAACACTCAAAAGCCTCGCAGCACTTCCGGACGATGGCACTCGTTTTCTTATCGTGGGGGATCGTGGAGTCGTCGACAGGACGTTGGCCGCACTATCCTTAAACCTTCGTCTCGCTGACTTTTGCTCCTACGATACCACCGAACGGATTACTGTCTTCAACCCGTCTCTTGATCCCTTGCCCGCAGATCTAAAATGCGGCGACCCTAGAGCAGCGGAAGCTGCCCTAGTTTCCTTGCGCGAGGTGGGCGAGCGTTGCCACCGGGGCGAATTAAACGGCATGGTGACGGCACCCCTGAACAAGGAAGGCATCATTAACCTAGGCCACCCTTCGTTTGTCGGCCAAACAGAATTCTTATCCGAACTCGCCGGTTGCAAGCAGACTGCAATGATGCTCCTCGGTGAGGATGACCACAATCGATGGTTGCGCGTCGTCCTAGCTACCACACATGTGCCCATCAAAGGGGTGTCTGACCACCTAACTCAAGAAAAAGTCGAACTGGCCATCGCCTGTGCTGCGAGAGCCTGTCAGGATCTTGGGTTGAAACGTGCAAGAATCGCCGTGTGTGGCTTGAACCCGCACGCCGGTGAAGGCGGCAAGATCGGAACCGAGGAGATCACCACCATTCGTCCCGCTGTTACGGCAATGCGGCAACGCGGCTTCCACGTCTCGGATCCCATGGCTGCCGACGCTCTTTTTTATTACGTTTATCGAGGCGATTATGACGTCGTGGTCGCCATGTACCATGATCAAGGGCTAGTCCCTCTGAAGATGGTCGCGTTTGAACGCGGAATCAACTGGACGCTTGGCCTCAGTTTCGTAAGAACCTCGCCAGACCACGGCACCGCCTATGACATTGCTGGACGAGGGATCGCTAACCCACTCAGTATGATGACGGCCATCGGATTAGCCAAAACCTTGATCCATAATCAAGCCAGCTCAGATGTAATACATCTTCTCCCGCGCAACGGAGTCGTCTGCTAATTGTTGGAAGTTGATCGTGTCCGCCGTCGCGTTCAACGTCGTTTGCAATAACCCCCAAGCATTCCTCAACACCGGAGGGCAACTTGGATCAGTCAAGGCGGGACTGTCAAAAATCTCCCCGTGGACAGCGCGAATCACATCCCCCAATGTGACATCAGAAGGTGCTCGAGCTAACAGGTAACCCCCAGCCTTCCCTCGTTGACTTTTTACGATCTGCTTGGACTTGAGCTCGATGAGTATCTGAACAAGATAATTCACCGCAAGCCCTTGTCCCGCAGCCAGATCCTCCGCGCGAACAGACTCACCCGATGGATAGGCCCGCACGAGACCCAGAACCGCCCGTGCTGCGTAATCGCTCTTAACCGACAGTTTCATGCGCAAGTAACTTAGTTTTGATTGGTCAATCAATCAACCAAAAGCACCCCTTGGATTACCCACCTCAATGAACAAAAAAAAGCGGGCTAAGCAGAGCACACGGAAAACCAATCTGCAGCCCGCTCTCCTTCTACATAGAAGGAAATTTTAAAATTGCGATACAACCCATCCGCACAACCGGATCAAGCCCGCCATTAAGTTTAAGCCTAACAGCGTCATTGGGTGACAAATTGATGCCAAAACGACTCAAGAACGGCAAGCACAATTAATCAGTTTTCGGCACTTGTTTTTCTCCCCATCGTTAAAATCTACGAGCGTGTAACTTTTATAAAAGTCTCCACGTCTACCCCAGTGTCGAAAGACGTCAACCGATTAAAAAAATATGAAGAAAACACTGATCCTGAGCCTGCTAAGCGCAGTTGTCCTCACCGGAAGCCTCTACGCCGAAGATGCCAAGCCCGCACCTAAAGACGCCCCAAAACGCGAACTGACTGCTGAGCAGAAAAAGCTCCGTCAGGAAATCGTCGCAAAATATGACACCAACAAGGATGGAAAGCTCGACAAAGACGAACGCGCTGCCATTTCTGACGAAGACAAAAAACGCATGGAAAAAGGGGGTATTGGAAGGAAGCGTGGCCCGAAAAAAGCGGAGTAATTTCTGCTAGATTCTCGAGCCTCGAACACAAGTTTTCTTTCAGATTAGGAAGTGTTCTAGCAATCCACCCCGTGCTCTTATCCGGTTTTACATCGGGCGAGTAGAACGGGGTGTTTTTTTTTGTAATGGAACGCCCGGATTATTCCCGCAAATGGATAGGCCTCGAGTTTTGGCTGTTCTTAAGCCTCCGAACCATCTCCACGGTCAAACTGCGTGGCTGGCGGCTAAGAACCGCCCAAAACGATTCGGCAGAGGTCGCTCGGATACTCGGATCACCCACGTAATTATAAGGAAACTGCGTGTAGGTCGGATCAGACCTCAAGGAACGTTGAGCCACAAAACGGACTGCGGAATAAGGATCATTGAGTGTCAGACCGAGCAAGGCAGCTAACGGAAGATTGGTCGAGACCTCGCGTGCTGGAGCCCATCCCAAATGCCACGCCGCAAGTGCACGTTCGCCTGCATCGCCCTGCAACAGCCACAACGCCCCTGCAGGCACAGTTTTCTGATCCTCCGTCAACGCGACTGGCTTCTGGCCATACCACCCCGTGAGTTGGGTAGCAGCCCAACCCAGACTGCGATCGAGATGGCACAGATTGCAGGCATTCGGGCGCCCAGCGGCCGCGTCACGCGAGACCGAGGGTGACGTAATCTGATGACTCCGCATCGCCTTAAGTAACCCGTAGGTTGTATGCGGCATATGGCAGTTATAACACTGACTTCCCGAGGACTGATCCCCGTGGCGTGTATGCGAAACGAGTTGAGTGCGAAACTTTTCATGACATTGAAGGCAGGCGTTATTGCCCTCCATTTTCGGAGCAAGTTGATCGACAGGTTCGCTCTCGTGCATCGAATGGCAACTCAGACACGACATCTTCCCGCGCTCAAAACAAGCCGACTCTACCAACCCATTAAACTCGCGTCCTGACACCCGCACCATTCCATCAGGCCAGAAAAAATCGCTCATGATTTCGGCATGCTTTTCTAACACGGGTTTAAGCCAGGGTTGCTTGGCAATCTGAGTCGGACGGATTGTCGGAGTGAATTTTTCCAAGTCATCCCCAGGCCGAAAGTGGAATCCGTTCTCATTCCAATCTTCATTCGCTTCAAACCATTTCATGCCATGACAATTGCCACAAATCTGGGAAGACCGCACTGGATCCAGATTCGCAGGATGAATGATCGAGGACGCGCCAATCGGGGTGGGTTCTCCGGGCTTCAGTTTTTTCCGTTGCGCCTTCGTCCCGCCTTCCGCCCGCCGCTCCTTGACATGTGCATCCCCGGGGCCGTGACAAGCCTCGCACGCGATGCCAAGTTCCGCAGACCGAGTTCGAAACACCTGCTCCTGACCATGCTTGCGAGACTGACCCGCAGTCGTATGACATCGGATGCACGTTTCGTTCCAAACCTCGACTGGTGGAGGCAGTTGAGGATCTCGGAGAAAGGTATCGGCTCGTGGTACCCATTGTTTCTCCGCGTTGAGCCAAGTGAATGGAAAACCGAGCATTAAATTACCATGCCCACCCTCCAACCAGAACACCTGCATATGATGCGAACCGGTCACCATGCGAACGGGCACGACCGTCTCCTCCCCGACAACCGAACCACTCGACGTGACCGAAGTATCCGAAACGTTCGCTAAAAACTGACCCGATCGTTTTTCCAGTCGGAATAGGTCATCGTTAAACTGGAGTTTCACATTATCGAAATCCGCTTGAACTGCTTCCTCGACCGCGTACTGGGTCATGGTTCGGTGATAACTACGATGCCAACTTTTGTATTCTGCTGCATGGCATTCGCGACACTCATTTGAAGTGACGAAGCCTCCGGGGCGACCTTCACTCGGGACGGTGGGTAACTCCACGCTGACCTTCCGAGGAAGAGACTCACGACTCATCCAATACGCGCCAATCCCCATCACAACGAGGACGGCTAAAGAAATCCAAAAGGCTCGAAACTTGGCGAACAGGAACGGCATGACAGCAAATCAATCGGACAGGTTCATTTAATAGATGAACCAGCGCCGGAACGAAATAAACTCTAGCGCACCCGCTTCGGTAAAAGCCAACCGAATCAGTTATTTCGAGAACTCACTATTTGTTCCCTTGCGGACAATTCTCGCCTGAATATATTTCCAGTAGATGTCGCTAACCGTAATAATCCCAATCCTGCGCAACAACTTGCTGATCTCGACTTGCCTGCTTGCCGGTCAGTTAATCTATGCAGATGAACTCGGCACAGCCCAAAAAGCCACCCCGCTGAACATCATCCCTGCCTCCGAGGAGGGTCAGAAGATGATGAAAGGAATTAAAATACCGACAGGTTACGCGATTGAGCAGTTCGCTGCCGAACCCGACCTCGCCAATCCCGTTTCCTTTACCTTCGACGAGAAAGGCCGGAGTTATGTTGTTGAAACTTTTCGTCTACACCAAGGAGTCACCGATATTCGCGGCCACATGGAATGGCTAAGCGAAGATCTCGCCTGTCGCACCCCCGACGATCGGCTCGCGATGATGAAACATCACGAAGGAGCCAAGATCGCCGATTACGCCAAGTGGACAGACCGAGTGCGACTGCTCGAGGATCGTGATGGCGATGGTAAGGTCGATTTTAGCAGCGTGTTTGCCGATGGTTTCAACCATCCCCTGGATGGTATCGCGGCCGGAGTTCTTGCCCGTCGTGGTCAAGTGTGGTTTGCCAACCTCCCAAATCTCTGGTGGTTGAAGGACACCAATGGTGACGGCCAAGCCGATCAGACCCGATCGTTGAGCTACGGTTATGGTGTGAGAATGGGGTTTTTAGGTCATGACATGCACGGTTTGACCTTTGGCCCCGAGGGTAAAATCTATTTCAGCATCGGCGACCGTGGTGCCAATGTCGCCCAGAACGGCAAAAATATCGGACATCCCGACTGTGGATCCGTTTTCCGTTGCAACCCCGATGGTTCGGATTTGGAGGAGGTCGCCTTTGGTTTACGCAATCCTCAGGGATTAACCTTCGACCAATACGGCAACTTGTTCACCGGGGATAATAACTCAGACGGCGGCGACAAAGCCCGTTGGGTCTATCTCGTGGAAGGTGGTGATTCGGGATGGCGTGTGGGTTGGCAGTTTATTGAGTACCCGAACGCTCGCGGCCCTTGGAATTCTGAGAAAATGTGGCATCCCCAGTGGGCTGGACAGCCAGCACATTTGCTCCCTGCGATCACCAATCTCGCCAACGGACCCTCGGGCGTGTCTTACAATCCGGGAACTGGACTGTCGGACAAATACAACGAGCATTTCTTCCTCACCGATTTTCGCGGCTCGCGTTCTAGTGGTATTTATTCGTTCACGCTCAAACCCAATGGCGCAACCTTCACCGTGGAAGCTCCCGAGCAATTCATCTGGAATTGTCTTCCAACAGACGTTGGGTTTGGTTCGGAAAGTGGCATTTATTTTTCTGACTGGGTTGAAGGTTGGGGCCTCAACGGCAAAGGCCGTATTTATCGAGTCTTTGATCCCAACCTGAGCAACGCTCGAGCCGCAGCCGATACCAAACGCATCCGGACTGAAGGAATGGAGAAACGATCCCTGAACGAACTTGGCAAACTTCTCGCGCACGCGGATCAACGCGTGCGGCAAGAAGCTCAGTTCGAACTCGCCAATCGCAAAGACAAAGCCCTTAAAACCTTCACGCTCGCCACGACAAAAAACACTCCCCAACTTGGCCGTATCCACGCCATCTGGGGGCTAGGACAACTCGCCGCCGCACACGTCGCTGGTGCTCTGAATTCCGTCCTACCCCTCCTGACCGATTCCGATCCAGAGATCCGTGCTCAGTCTGTTCGCATCCTCGGTGATCATCGCACCACATCCGCCTTGTCCCCATTGATCTCGGCCTTGTCTGATGAGAATGCACGAGTCCGTTTCTTTGCAGCTCAGAGCCTAGGAAAACTCGGCCAACGCGAGGCCATACAACCGTTACTCGGGTTGCTCCGCGCCAACTCTGACCACGATACCTATCTTCGTCATGCGGCGGTGATGGGCCTGCTCGGAACTGCGCAACTCAGTGATCTATTGCACGCGGCCAACGATATATCCCCCAGCGTTCGATTGGGCGTCCTGCTCACCTTGCGCCGATTAGGTCGAGCCGAAGTGGCCCTGTTCCTGAGCGATACCGACCCGCGACTCGTGCTTGAAGCCGCCCGAGCCATCAATGATGAACCCATCAGCGGTGCCATCCCGGAACTGGCAGCAATGGCAAGTCAAGCGACCAAGGATCATCCCTCCGAACTCCTTCGCCGCATCGTGAACGCTAACTTCCGCTACGGTCGCGTGGATACCGTCCAAGCACTCGCTCACTTGGCTAGTAATACCGATCTTCCGGAAGCTATTCGCTCCGAAGCCATCATGGATATTCGCGATTGGGCAACACCCTCAGGGATCGATCGCGTCAGTGGCCTATGGCGGCCCACCGCCGTCGCTCGGAAATCCTCGGACGCCATCGCTGCAATCAAACCGATCCTGAACGCACTCCTTACCAACGCACCGGACTCCGTGCGACTCACCTCGATTGGAGCCATCACCCCGTTACGATTGACTGAAGCCGCTTCTACATTAGCCCACATCGTCAAAACAGGAACCGGTTCGGGCGACACTCGGGCAGCGGCCCTACGCGCACTCGGCGCACTCAATGATCCGCTTCTGAGCGAAACACTTGCCATCGCCCAGAACGATACCAGCGAAGCTGTGCGCAAAGAGGTCATTAAACTCAAAACCTCTTCCAATACCGACGGTGCGGTGTCGCAATTGTTGAGCACACTCGAGAAAGGATCGTTTGGCGAAAAGCAAAGCGCGTTCACGGCCCTAGGCGATCTCCCCGGCACCGAAGCCGACGAAGTCCTCGGCAAATGGCTCGAGAAACTTAAAAATGGCCAAGTAGATAAGGAAGTAGAACTCGACCTCCTCGAAGCCGCTGCCAAGCGCAAATCGGATTTCGTTAAATCGAGACTCGCCGCTTTTGAAGCCTTGCCATCAGCAACCGGCACACCGAAAGGTTACCGTTCACTTTTATTTGGAGGAAATGCCACCGCCGGAAAACAAGTGTTTTTTGAACGTGCCGAAGCTTCCTGTAACCGCTGCCACAAAGTCAACGGTGAGGGGGGTGAAGTTGGCCCTGAACTCGCCGGAGTCCTCAAACGTCTCGACCGAGTCGGCATCCTTGATTCAATCATCAAACCCAACGAAAAAATTGCTGTCGGATTCGAAACCGTGATGATCGCAACCAAAGCAGGCCAAGCCTACGCCGGTCTCATTAAATCCGAAAACGACAAAGAACTCGTCCTCAATTCGCCCGAGGACGGCCTTATCACCATCCCAATTGCAGATATTAAAGCCCGTGATCGCGGAGCCTCCGCCATGCCCGAAGGGTTTGGATCCATCCTCACCCAGCAAGATTTAAGGAATCTTGTAGAATACTTAAGTACGACGAAATAAGCCCACCTACGATGCGAGCCCTCCGCTGTGGCTTCTGCTTGCGTTGCGTTGGTGGCGGCCTAAACTCGGCGCCCGCATGGTGAATCTGAGTTTACTCAATCCGCAGCAGCGGGAGGCCGTGGAAACTATTTCAGGGCCGGTCCTGATCCTTGCTGGGGCCGGAACCGGGAAGACCCGCGTCATCACCCACCGCATCGCTTGGATGATTCATCGCGGTATTTCTCCAGCCAATATCCTGGCAGTAACCTTTACGAACAAGGCATCTCGTGAAATGCAAGAGCGGGTGCGGAGCCTCTTCCCCAAGAAACGTCGGGATGCAAAATCCGAGGAAACTGAACGGCCTACCATCAGCACCTTTCACTCCTTGTGTGTGCGAATTTTACGCCAACACATCGAGCGGCTTGGTTACAAACGCAATTTCGTCATCTACACGGAGAGCGAACAGTTAGGCGCGATCAAGAAGGTCTTGAGCAATCTCTCAGCGGCGGCTGGCGAAAAAGCAGAGCCACGAGCGGTTCTGAGCATGCTTAGCCGGTTCAAGAACGGTGGCAGTAGCACTCTGGATTCCGACCCCAACTTAGTCGCTCTCGTGCAGCATGTGCGTCTCAAATACGAAAGCGCGTTGCGGGCTTGTAACGCGGTTGATTTTGATGATCTGATCCTTCTCACCCTCAAGTTGTTTGAGGAGCATCCCGATGCATTGGAAGCCTGCCAACAAAGGTTCCGTTACGTAATGGTGGACGAGTATCAGGATACGAATGCCGCCCAGTTCAAGTTGGTTCATTCCCTTACCAAGATTCATCGCAATTTTTGCGTCGTGGGCGATGATGACCAAAGTATTTACGGGTGGCGAGGAGCGGAGATTAAAAACTTGCTCGATCTGGAAAAACATTTTCCCGAGGTTAAAATCGTTAAGTTGGAACAGAATTACCGATCGACCAATACAATCCTTTTAGCAGCCAACGCGTTGATCAAAAAAAATTCTCGGCGACGTCCCAAGCAACTCTGGTCTGATAAAGGGCATGGAAGAAAAATCGTCCTGCACGCGTTTAAAGATGACGAGGAGGAGGCTCTGACTGTCGTCGAGGAGATTGAGTATAACCGTTTGGCTCGACGAATTCCTTGGAGCGAACAAGCGATTCTTTTTCGCACGAATTTACAAGCACGACCGATCGAAAACGCGCTGCGCAAAGCGGGGGTTCGTTATCACTTAATTGGAGGCCAGAGTTTTTTTGACCGACGCGAGATCAAAGATTTCTTGTCCTATCTCCGAGCACTACTCAATCCACACGACGACATTAGCTTATTAAGGATCGCTAATGTCCCGCCGAGGGGTCTGAGCGACCTCACCATGGAACGGTTGCTGGCCGCAAGCCAGGAGCGTCAATGCTCCGTCTTCACGGCGTTGAAAAACCCGCTCGTACAGTTTTCGTTCCAAGATAAAACCAGACAAGCCATCGTCGCCTTCCAAGTCCTCATCGAACACCATCATCAATTGCTCCACTCGGAAAATGTGCTCAATTTAAATTTATGGTCCGAGCAACTTTTGCAAACGACTGGGTACTTTGAAGACCTACGCCACTCCGAAAAGGACAAAGAAGCGGGAGAGAATCGGGTGCGAAATCTCAAGGATCTCATCGCCGATCTTGAGGATCCCAATTTTTATGCACCAACCCCTGCGGAGCGACTGCAACAATACCTGGAGGATGTCACGCTAGACGCTGAACGGGCCGAGGACAAGGAGGAGAAGGGCGACACAGTCACCCTCATCACGATGCATAGCTGTAAAGGTCTGGAATTCCCCCACGTTTTCGTCGTAGGACTTGAAGATGGTCTGCTCCCTCACACCCGTTCCAAAGTGGAAGGAACATTGGAGGAAGAAAGACGCCTTTTTTATGTCGCGATCACTCGGGCGATGCAGAGTTTAATGCTGACCCACTGCCAATCTCGCAGAAAATACGGTCAATTGATGCCCTGTCATCCATCCCCATTTCTTCAAGAGTTACCCCCTGAATTGGTGGAGGATGGCGAAGCGAGAAGCAAGGAACCCGTGACCGTGGACACTGGAAAGAATCTCTTTGCGAACATCCGAGATTCGCTGGGTTGATGCGTGCTGGTTTTCGAACCAGATCACTGTTCACGTCCCAGTTGGATGGTCGTCCATTCAAAAGCCCGAAATGCACGCTGAGAGACTGGCAGGTCTTTGCAATGCAAGCCGATTGTTTTGCGCGAACCGTCATCGCTCAACACGGTAAAAATGTGTGGTGATTGTTCGGGAAACGCGAAAAGCGCTTCGGAATGAAAATGATCCAATGTTACGGGCGTCACAAGGTCTGCTTTGGATCCCACTCCATCCCAACGGTAAATTCGGCGCTCTTGGCCACTCTGCCAAGGCCCTGCTAAAATGTAGATGAAACCTCCTCGAAAAACGAGATCCCGAATCGTCAATCCTCCCAAATCCAACAAAACCGGGGCACCCAAAGCGGCACGAGCCTTTCCACGAATTATTTCCAAGGGATTGAGTAGCGGAATTAGAAGAGCCTTCCCTTGAGGTGCTGGATTACGAAACCCCAACAAAAGTGTCCCCTGCCCCGTGGCACAAAGACCCTCAAAATTTAAACTCTGATCCTCCTTGGGTGCGCGTTTCGTAGCAGCTCTAAACCCAAATTGAACGAGGTTCGTATCTGCTATCAGATCACTCAGAAGTTTTTCATACGGCTTTCCGACAAACTCCATCGAAAACTTTCCTGCGTTTGTATGAAAAGTGGTCGCAAAAATCCGGTTACGATTGGGACGGGATTTTCCCGAAGGACTCCTCCCGTGAGAGGTAAGCCAGAACACATGATCTCCCAACTGAGCAGCGGCCTCAATATCCGCTTCACCCTTCGTTATGTCCGGATCCAAAAACGGTTGCAGATCAAACGTTTGCAACGGCTTGCCGCCCGTTCTCCAATCATAGATTCGCAGGACGCTGGTTTCATCGTCGCCCACGACAAACCGATGGTCGTCAAGCGCGACAGCCGCTGAGGCATCGCAGCATTCCAGAAACGATCTCGGTTGGGTCACTGAAGCCTGCGGTTTTTTTGGAGCGGCTACGGTGGTGCAAAGCAGAGGGAGAAAACTAATCGCAGAAAGCAATAACACGCCCCACTGCATCCTCAACGAGTGATTCATTTGGAGTTGCCGCGTGAGGATTGTCGATCGTAACACACCCAGACCATACCCATCCTCTTCTACTTCCGCAAACTCTTGAGGAAACCCCGAATCCTACAAGCCTTCCGCTTGTGGGGATGTACAAAAAAATGGCGGGCCTTGGCACACACACGGAGAACTGCCAACGCCCGCCTTCCCTCCACACAGAGGGAAAATTTATTTAAAATCTATCATCATTGGAACCAAGTCCCACCCTCATCGGACGGGACTTGGTTTTACTAACATGAATGTTTACTGGGCGACAATCCGATAAAACGACGCCGTGCCACTGATGGCATCTGAGGCCGTTTTTGCGGTGGTTGCAGTCCCAACGTTTTCCCAATTACCTGCACCGAAGGCAGCGCGTTTTTGAACTTGGAAGCTACCCGATCCCGACCAAGTCAGGACGATGTTGCCACCCGAAATGGAGGCCCCTGACAAGGTAGGTGCCGTCACCACCACTGCGGCGACTCCTCGACCTGCGAGGTTTCTTCCATTTTGAGCACGCAAGTTGATCACGGCAGCTTCGTCCGAGGTCAACACACGGCGCCAGATTCCGACATCGTCCACAAGCCCTTCCAGAGAGGATGCATTGTTATCCGTGTATTTGCCAGTCCCGTCCTGACCGATGTTCACTGCGAAACCGAGGCCATCCGTGTCGATGGTCCCCGCAGTCGCGATTGGCACCGAACTGATCAGGGAGCCGTCAACGTAGGAATCCACATTTCCCGTGCGGTTGACCGTGACGATTACGTTATGCCACGCACCATCCTTCAACTGAAAGGTTGGAGTTGTGCTGAATTTGGTACCACCAGTTCCGGTAACTTGTGGGCGGAACTTAGCACTGGATTGGCTGAAGATTCCCCAACCAGGGTTGCTGCTGTTGTTCCAATCCTTATTGGAAATGAAGGGGTGATCATCAGTTTGGATCAAATAGTTGACCCAGAATGAGATCGAGAAGTTGACATTATCACCAAACTTTAGGTCATCAGGATAACCCAATGTGGCGAAGTTGGCTACGGAACCGTCCTTTGTAGAGGTTACATGGAGGGCTTTGCCGATTTTTCCGGTTTGGAAGTCAGGCGTACCACTCGCCGCAGCGTTGTTGTTGCGACCGGAGGCATCGCTGTAATCACCATCGAAGGTCAAGTGCGTCACGAGACCTACGCTCACTGGATCAGTCCCGAGGT
Source organism: Verrucomicrobiota bacterium (assembly GCA_008933045.1). GTDB lineage: Bacteria > Verrucomicrobiota > Verrucomicrobiia > Limisphaerales > SXQI01 > SXQI01. Next base: position 6,667 of record WBXJ01000015.1, on the reverse strand, counting down.
TCAGTCCCGAGGTTGCACGCATGTAGAGCGCACCGACGTCGTCGGAGCTTAGCGCACGGCGCCAAATCCCAACGTCATCCACAAGCCCTTCCAGAGAGGATGCATTGTTATCCGTGTATTTGCCAGTGCCGTCCTGACCGATGTTCACTGCGAAACTGAGGTCATCCGTGTCGATACTCCCTGCAGTCGCGATTGGCACCGAACTGATTTGGGAGCCGTCAACGTAGGAATCCACATTTCCCGTCCGGTTCACGCTCACCACGACGTTGTGCCATGCACCATCCTTCAACTGAAAGGTTGGAGTTGTGCTGAATTTGGTACCACCAGTTCCGGTAACTTGTGGGCGGAACTTAGCACTGGATTGGCTGAAGATTCCCCAACCACGGTTGCCGCTGTTGTTCCAATCCTTATTGGAAATGAAGGGATGATCGTCGGTTTGTGAACTATATTTCACCCAGAACGCGATCGTGAAATTGACCGAATCACCAAACTTCAAGTCCGAAGGATATCCCAAGGTCGCAAAATTAGCGACGGTGCCATCTGCCGTTGATTTGATATGAAGTGCCTGCCCGAGGCGACCCGCTTCGAAGTTAGGAGAACCAACAGCCGAAGCGTTATTGTTCTTACCCGAGGAATCCTTGTAATCACCATCCATGGTCAGGTGAACCACCAGATCCTTCTTCAGATCGGCATCCCCACTGACAACCACAACGATAACGTCCGCTTGAGCAGCACCTTTGTCGTTACGAATGACGATGGTATACTTACCGGCGTTGCTGGAGCCAACAGAGGCTAGGTTAAATGTGCTGCTGGTGGCACCGGCAATTTCAACCCCGTTGAAAGCCCATTGGTAGGTGAACGGCTCTGTGCCACTGGCTTTGACTGCTAACGCCAACGGCTTGCCTGTGGTCAACACTTGACCAAGGCTGATATCCACGATTTTTGGAGCCACCACGATCGGGGTGGTAATGCTGTAGATACCGAGGTTGTCGATACCGAAATACCAACTCCCTGTCCCTGCTTGAGCAAACCGAAACCGCACCGTCTTTTGGTTGTCTGCTTGAGGAATCGGGAATAACTCAACCCGCTTGCTCTCGATATAGTCGTCATTGAGGCGACCGCTGATGTAGGGTCCGAGATTAGCCCAAGTGTCGGTTGCTGCCCCAATAAAGGCTCCATAGGTTCTTGGAAGCGTATCGTCGAAAGGATTGATCGCAGTGTCAGGATTTTCCTTTGTGAATGTAGCCACGGCATCGGTTTTCCCGTCGGCACCCAAAACGATGTCAACAACATCGATCATGTAAACGATCGGCAACCAACTGGTGCCACCATCAATCGAATACTCCGCGCTACCGATGCTGTCCTGATTCTGTTCATACATTGAATAGTAGGAAACGTAGAGGCTGGTTTTCCCGGTTAAATCATAATCCCCTGTGAAAAGATATTGAATCTGGCTACCACCACGAGTGTCGCTCTCGGCGTAAACGAACTTGTTCGAAGCAATACCCGTGACGGGTTGATCATTGACGAATGATTCAGGAAAAGCCAATCGGCGCGTTCCCTCCCAACGACCAGTGGCTCCGATTGCGGAAACACGATCCGTTGTGATTGTCACCCAACCGAGGTAGGAATCAGATCCGGGGTTATCAAGATCAAATTCACCGGAAGAACCCGTTGTGTAGTTTTCGACGGTCCAACCTGCTGGCAATGCCTCTTCGTCTAAAGTTTCGAAGTTCTCGTAATAGATCGGCGTTGGCAGGCTCACGTTACCGTTGTTCGACACGGTAAACGTCCAAGAGTTGCTGCGTACTGCCGAGGCACTATCACTGAACACGAGTCCCACGGTGTGTTTGGTAAGCACCTTCAGCAACCCGGGTGGATCATAGGAAACCATAGTTCCATTGGTGTCGCTGCTAACCACAGGCGTCACTAGAACATTGTCCATGTAAAGCTTGATCGAGTTCGCCACGACGGTCGCTGCAGAACCATCTTTGATCCGAGTCGCAATTTTGATACCCGGCGAAACTTTTTCCGCGCCTGGGCTTGGTGTGACGTAATCCACATAGGCGGGTCGCGCGGTCGTTAGTTTCTGATACGCTTTGATTCCCCCCTCGGCATTCACCAGTACACGAGCATCTGGCAAGTTCGTGTTCCCAGCGAACCAAGATACACTGTAATCGCCGCCGCCCTGTTCATAGATCAGGCGGAAGGAATACGCACCTGCTTGTGTGATTGAGAATTTGAATTCTGAATCACTGGCTCCTCGGCCGCCATCGTATTGGCCTAAGCTGATGGCTGTAAGTTGATCACGAGCATCACCACCAACCGAGACACGAAAACCATCATCGCTCCTAACAATCATGGAATAGGTTCCGGGATCCAAATCCAAGAAGGTGAGAGCTTCCATCGCGATGTTGTTCACGGCAGCGTTCACCCCTGGGATACCGGGGAAGGTAATGGCACCGGCACCGCCGTAATCGATCGCTACGGGTTCGTTAAAGGATCCGTCCGGATTAAGAGTAAACGCGGTGAGATCCGCATCATTCACGTAGGGTAGGCCCGTGGCCGGATCATTCAAGAGTCCAGCGAGCTGGGCCTCTGTCCGACTGAGCAGATTCGGAAGCTCCCCCGAACCGGCATTGGCTTGATGCACACGAACGACAAAACCTGGAGAGGCCGTATCGAGCGCGGATTTAGGGTGAGCCAACCCCGCAGGTATAACGACCTGCGCGTTGGCCAGACAGGCGGTCGCGAGAAGCATCGCAGCCGAGCCTATGAGACGTTTTCTGGTTGTAGTCATTTGTTTTTCGTTTTCGTTGTTTCGTTTAGGACGGAATCATTTGTTCCCAGTGCTTAACAATTCACTTGGTGAGCATCTGAAATTTTTGAACTTCTGTAGCAACGACGTCTCCCTTTTCTTGAGCCGTTTGCATTTTCTCGTTCAAATTTATCTGCGCCATCGTAGCTGTAGCGCGTTGGGAATCAGTGAGAGCGGGTTTTGCTAGGATCGTCCCGAGAACGCTCCCGCTTCCTACATAATCCTTTTTGTCAAATTGAACGATCGCCTCTTGCACAAGGTTTTTTGTCAGTGCAGGAGCTTTTTCGAACGCTTTAGTTAATGAGGGCCCCCACTGTTCATCTGACAGCGCGGAGGGCGGCCCCGACTTCGTGCAACCCGTCAAGCAAACGATCGTTGCGACGAGAGCCATTAGGGTTAAATAACGAAATTTTCTCACGTTGTTTTATTAGAATCGAGGAGCGACCAAGGGGACTTCGCCAGTATACCAACGATAATCCACGCCCTTTTTGGTGTATTTAATGGACGAAACATTGCCCTGAACCCAGAGCGTGTTGCAGTTTGGATGCCGGAACCACTCGAATTCCATCTTTCGCTCTGGGTAAAAACCAGCTAGGTCGTATTTCCATTGGCTAAGGCATTCCGAAGAACCCGGGAAGAGTCCTAGAGAGTCATCAGGACCCTCCATCTTTTGCTCGGCAGCATCTTGAGCGAAGATCGTGGTGGAGGGACTGTCTAATTGAGTGATCTTTATGGGAGCTCTTAACGTTGGCTTGTAGGGAAGAAGCACAAATTGATTCATTCCGTACGTGGAGTTTAGCCAAAATTCGGCGGGGAATTTTAGACCTGTCTCACGCCACTCATCCACATGCTTGGCACTCGGACAACGAAAAATCTGCTTCGTGCCACCGAAGTATTTAATGTATCCAATGCCCCAATAAGCAAAGGAATCATTGACGCTGAGCATCTTGTCGGAGGTCGGGTTTAAGGTCCAACGACCATTGTTGGGAATTTCAGGCTGGGACATCGATCCCCTGAAAAACATATAATCATTGTTGTCATCCGAGTACAATGTTGTTCCGAGTGAAATTTGACGAAGATTCGTAATACATTTCGCTGATCGACCTTTTTCCTTAGCCCTCGACAGCGCAGGCAAAAGCATTCCCGCTAAGATGGCAATGATGGCGATCACGACAAGCAACTCAATCAGGGTGAAAGCACTGCGTGATCGAAAAGATCTTTGGTTTGTTTTAATCAAAATAGGCATCGAATCGGATGATGTTCCAGATAACGTTTGTCGGTGTGCGTGAGATTTCATTACCAATATACGGGAAAATAATGAGTTCAGGGTGTCACCCATTCGGGTGACATCACCCGACGTCCGCTCGTCACTTGATATTGCTTCACTTTCCAACGTGACGAGACTGCCCTCATCCTGTTTCAAACAAATGTCACCCATGCAACGTTCAGGTGACACTGGCTTCAAGGAATCCGGCAACTGTCTGGTGATTTTTTTGGAGGAATCGTTGACAGCGGGACTTTTGGCAGGTAATTTAAGTCAGAAATTTAATCTGACCATAGAAGCCTAATGTTAATCAAAATCAGCCTTGTCTTGGCCATAATCGTCAGTTTGGCCACACTGTATATCGCCCACGACCAAGTCGGGGGGAAGCTTACTAGTTTAGCCACCGACCTCGGAATCGCTCAGACCGAAGCGGCAACAGCAAAGACCGAAGCGAACAAGGCGATAAACGCCGAAAAGTCGCTGAAGTCCCAGTTGGAATCAACCAATAAAATGTTGGTTGAAGTTACAGCGGTGCGCGATATGGCACTGGCCCGTTCTGCCGAGCAGGAGGCACGTGCGAACAAAGCTACGGAGGCTCTCGCAAAAACGACCGAAGAGAAGAACTCGGCAAACAGCGAATTATCAGCTTGGAAAAGCCTGAACATGAGCGTCGATCAAATTCGCCCCCAACGCGACGCCCTCGCAAAAGCTCAGGCCGAACGCGACGTCCTTCAGGTTGAGAGCAAGGTTCTCTCACTCAACACTCGGATGCTTAAATCTCAACTCGATAAATACAAAGGAACCGAGGAGGTAGAAGTCGTGCTGCCCGCAGGAACTAAAGGGGAAATCGTCGCGGTCGATCCTAAATTTGATTTTGTGGTCCTCAATATTGGAGCAAATCAAGGGGTGTTACCAAACGCCAAACTGCTCGTGAATCGGAACGGTAAGCTGATCGCGAAAGTCAAGATTACCTCCGTGGAACCAACTCGCAGCATCGCCAACGTTCTTTCCGATTGGAAACAGGACGAACTGTCAGAGGGCGATCAGGTCTTCTATTGATTCGACCCCTTTATGCGCCTTCGCCATCCCATTTTATTGATCCTCAGTTTGTTGGTCGCAGTGTTCGCCACTGGCTGTGTAACTGATGACGCTAGTTTGTCGGAGCGACCTTGGAACACTCAGCAAAACTGGGAGCACGGATTACCCACTGGGATGAATCAGGGACGTTAATTTCCCCCGAACATTTTTCATAGAAAACCCGCCACCTCGGCGGGTTTTCTATTTACTTGGCATACTCAACGCAACGGGTTTCCCGCACAACGGTGACTCGAATTTGTCCGGGGTATTGAAGTTCCTCTTCAATTTTGCGTACGATTTCCTTCGCGAGACCGAAGGCTGCCTCATCCGTTAGAACGGAGGGTTGCACCATGATGCGGAGTTCACGCCCCGCCTGTACGGCGAAGCTCTTCTCGACGCCGGCGAACGAATTGCCGATCTGCTCCAGACGCTCCAACCGTTTAAGATAGGTGGTTGCAGCCTCCGAACGCGCCCCCGGGCGGGAGGCACTCATGGCGTCGGCTGCACTGACGAGGATGCCTAACACCGTGGTGTGGGGTATCTCATCGTGATGTGAACCCACGGCATTGACGATTTCGTCTGATTCCCCATAACGCTGGATAAAATTCGCTCCAACCGCAGCATGGGGCCCTTCGATTTCGTGGCTCAATGCTTTGCCAATATCGTGCAGAAGCCCTGAACGTTTGGCTGCCGCGATATCGACGCCAAGCTCGGCGGCGAGTAGGCCAGTCAGGTGCCCGACTTCGACCGAGTGAGCTAGAATGTTTTGGGTGAAGCTATGCCGAAACTTGAGGCCGCCTAGAACCTGCACAATCTCGGGATGTAATGGCGGGAGATTTAAAGCAAAAACGGCGTCCTCACCCGCTCTAACGATGCTTGCCTGAATCTCCTGCGTCACTTGAGCCACTACTTCCTCAATCCGTCCGGGGTGGATGCGCCCATCCAGAATCAGGCGGTGCATGGATTCGCGTGCGATTTCGCGACGCACGGGATCAAATCCGGAAAGGACAACAGCATTCGGGGTGTCGTCGATGAGAACCGTGATGCCGGTGGCTGATTCAAAAGCGCGAATATTGCGACCCTCACGACCGATGATTCGCCCCTTCATGTCCTCGCCGGTCAAGCTCACGGTCGCGGTGGTGCTCTCGAAGGTATGAGCTCCAGCATACCGTTGAATCGCTACCGAAAGGATGCGCCGAGATTCCTGTTCCGCGTGGTTCTTGGCGTCATCGATAATCCGTCGGTTGATCTCAGCTGCGTCCTTGATGGCGGATTGCTCGGCGTGACGAAGAATTTGGGCTCGTGCTTCCTTTTCACTCAGCTTGCCGCAGGTTTCAAGCAACGATCGATGATGCGCGGTGAGTAATTTAACTTCCTCCTGTTGGAGGCGAATTTCCTCTGTGCGTCCGTGAAGAATGAGTTCTTTTTCGTGGAGAGCCGAAATATCTCGAGTGAGGGATTCTGTTTTTGAAACTAACTGAGCTTCGCGCTGCCCAAGTTTCTGCTCT
>WBXJ01000014.1 GCA_008933045.1 Verrucomicrobiota bacterium | reverse complement strand
CTACCTCACCTACCTGCGGGATCGGCTCACCGTCGCCCGCGATCTCCTCACCGATTCCGGCTCCATCTTCGTGCAGATCGGCGATGAAAATGTCCACCGCGTCCGGGCGGTGATGGATGAGGTGTTTGGGGATGAGAATTGCGTTGCTGAAATCTATTTCACAAAGACCACAGGGCTAGGAACAAAGGGGTTGCCCTCTCGGTGTGACATCGTCCTTTGGTTTGCACGAAATAGTGACCGATACAAATACCGACAACTGTTCAAGGGAAAGATATCAGGCGATATCGGTGCTTCTCAATACAACTGGGCATTTGGGCCAGCAGGATTGAAGCGAAAGCTCGGGCTGAAAGATCAGCTTGAAGAAGGGGAATCCGCCTTCCACACCGGCGATGCTTCTGCAATGTTTACCACCCCTCATCTTGCCCTGCCAATTGACTACGAGGGCAAGTCCGTTCCACCTCCTAAGAATCGGCAGTGGCAGACAACCGCTGAAGGCATGTGCAGACTCACCAAGACCAGTCGGCTGCTCTTGCTAGGAAACAGCATGAGATATGTTCGGCTATTAAATGACTTTCCTGTCTATCCGATTGACTCGCTCTGGACCGACACTGGGGTAAGCGGATTTAGTGAAACAAAGCTTTATGTCGTTCAGACCAATACAAAGGTCATTGAGCGCTGCATCCTCATGGCCACCGACCCCGGCGATCTGGTGCTCGACCCGACCTGTGGTTCCGGCACCACCGCCACCGTCGCCGAGCAATGGGGCCGCCGCTGGATCACGATTGACACCTCGCGCGTCGCGCTGGCGCTGGCCCGGGCCCGCATCATGGGCGCGCGTTATCCCTTTTACCTGCTGGCCGATTCCCGCGAGGGCCAGCTCAAGGAAGCCGAAGTCACCCGCACCGCACCGAGTTCGCAGCCCGTGCAGGGGAACATCCGCCACGGCTTCGTCTATGAGCGCGTGCCGCACATCACGCTCAAATCCATCGCCAACAACGCGGAGATTGATGTCATCTGGGACGAGTGGCAGGCGAAGCTGGAGCCGCTCCGCAAAGAACTGAATGAGAAGTTGGGTTCGGACTGGCAGGAGTGGGAGATCCCCAGAGAATTAACCGCAAAGAACGCAGAGAGCGCAAAGATTTTGAAGAAGCTTTCTGAAGACCCTTCTTTGAGTTCTTTGTGTTCTCTGCGGTTAAAAGATTGGTGGCAGGCCCGTATCGCCCGCCAGCAGGAGATCGATAAATCCATCGCTGCCAAAGCCGAGTTTGAGTTTCTCTACGACAAGCCTTATTCCGACAACAAGAAAGTCCGTGTGGCGGGTCCCTTTACCGTGGAGAGCCTCAGCCCCCACCGCATGTTGGGCGTGGATGAGAACGATGAATTGATTGACTCCCTCAAGGAAGACGGTGCCGAATACGGAGCCAGGCAGTCCTTCCCGCAAATGATTCTGGAGAATCTCAAGACTGCTGGTGTGCAACAGGCGCACAAGGAGGATCGCATCACCTTCACGGCCCTCACGCCCTGGCCCGGTGATCTGGTTTGCGCCGAAGGCCGTTACCTGGAAGGTGAGACGGAGAAGCGAGCCGGCATCTTCATCGGCCCCGAATTCGGGACCGTGCAGCGCGCCGACCTCGTCGCGGCCGCGCGCGAGGCAGGCGATGCCGGGTTCGATGTGCTCATCGCCTGCGCCTTCAATTACGAAGCGCACGCCACGGAGTTCAGCAAGCTAGGCCGCATCCCCGTGCTCAAGGCCCGCATGAATGCCGACCTCCACATGGCCGAAGACCTGAAGAACACCGGCAAGGGAAACCTCTTCATCATCTTCGGCGAACCCGACATCACCCTCCTCACCGAGAAGGACGGCAAGCTGCGCGTCAAGGTCAACGGGGTGGACGTGTTCAAACCGCAGACCGGCGAAGTCGTCAGCCACGGTGCGGACGGCATCGCCTGCTGGTTCCTCGACACGGATTACAACGAGGAAAGTTTCTTCGTCCGCCACGCCTACTTTCTCGGTGCCAACGATCCTTACAGTGCCCTGAAGAGCACGCTCAAGGCTGAAATCGACGCCGAAGCCTGGGCGAGTTTGAACAGCGACACCTCCCGCCCGTTCGAGAAGCCCAAGAGCGGTCGCATCGCCGTAAAAGTCATCAACCATCTGGGCGACGAGGTGATGAAAGTTTTTAGACCTCAGTAAAACCGCCAAGCTATCCGTCGCGCTTGAGTTTCTTGAGCAGTGCGGCCTCGGGCTTCGCTGCGTAATAGGGATCGAGGGGGTAACAACCGCTGGGTAGGCCCTTGCGTGGGGCCGTGGTACAGTCACTGAGCGTGCGACAAATCAGTTTGCTCTCCAAGGTCCGGCCCTCGACCGCATCCGCGATGCACCGTGGGTAGCTGAGTGCCATCCGCCCAATACCCACTAAATCGGTCCATCCCTCCGCCACAGCGGCTTGAGCGACGAACGGCAAGAATTCCTGTAAATAGCTGTAGGCAGATCCAACGAATACCATTCCTGAAGGGGCCATCGCTTTGACCTTGCGCACCACTCGCAGTTGGCGGGCGACATCAATCAACGGATCGTGCGGGGGTGCATAACCGTCCGACGGCGGGTAAGCGGCAGGGCGTTGAATATGGGGGTTGTAATAGGGGGATCCAGCCGTGAGGTTGATCCAGTGAATCCCTAGCTCGTGACAAATTCTCAAAAACTCGTTCGGTTCGGTGAGGTCTATTTCTCCTTCGTGGTGTTGAGAGGCCCCAAACGCGAACGGATAGGGCCAGACTACAGGCTCGGGTTGGCCGACAGCCAACAATTTTCCGCCCGCCTGATCCGGATTAGGTCGGTAAGGGACAAAATCAAACACGCTCAATCGAACCGCGATGTCGATGGGGTTGCCTGACGCACGAATCGCAGCCACGATTTCTCGTAGTAACCGAGTGCGATTGCACAACGATCCGCCATACGGCCCCGGTCGAGTTCGCGCGCTGAGGAACTCGTGCAATAAGTAACCGTGGCAATGCTTGAGATCAATGAAGTCGGCCCCTGCCTCGCGAGCCACGCCTGCCGCTTGCACGTAGTCGTGGATCAATGCGGGAATTTCCTCATCCCTTAGAATCGCAGAATCCCCACTGACGCCGAACTTTACATCCAAAATAGGGTGCCGATAAGCGATGCGGGGTTGCAGGCGCGTTTTGTCCACGGGCCTGCTAAACCGTCCAGAATGCGTGAGTTGGAAACCAACCACAAGGTCGTCCACCGTCCGAAAGTGTCGTTGGTGCGATTCCTCCAGAACTTTTCTGAGTTGTCGTAATCCTTCCAAGTTTTCCCGACGTAGAACGAGCTGATTCGGATTGGCTCGACCTTCGGCACAGATGGCCATCGCCTCTCCCCAGACAAGTTTGGCTCCACTCTCTCCGAAACGTCCCCAACGACGCAGGACATCCGGTGTGATGCCGCCCTCGGTTGTCCCGTCCCATCCTTCCATTGGCTGGATTGCCCAGCGGTTTCCTGGAATCCTCCCGTTGATTCGCGCCGAAGCCACGGGTTGCAGTAACGGGGATTTCTCTCCCACAATCATGGTGTCGCTACAGGGTAGGGTGATCCCTAACTCCTGCGCATAAGTCCGAAACTCCTGAATAGTTTTGAGCGAGGCGATTCTTTTTGGTGCTAGGTTCGACATAGTGTTCGCGTTCAGGCTCCAATCTCGATTTACCTCGTCATGAGTCGGGCCCACACCCGTTGCGGCCCATCAATAAGCACCTCGCGCAGCAACGCCTGCACCCGTGCTGCACTGGGTTCCTCCAACGCACGCACAAGGATTGCCGTCACTCCAAAGAAACATCCCGCCCCCACAAAAAAGATCACATAGTGGTTGATGATAAAGCGATGAAACCTCCATTCCGATCCTCCCAATCCATCCATTAACAATCCCCACACAATGGGTGATAAACCGAGTGTTAAATTTGAGACCACCTGAAACATTGCAAAAAAATGACTCCGCCCCATGGTGGGACTGATCACCATCGCGAGACGCAGGTTTGATGTGTTGAACAACGCGTAGCCCAACCCCATCAGGAATTCGAGCATCACGATCATGAGGCCAGTCGTGGGAAGTGTTCCACTCGCGAGCAGCGTCCAACCCGTGGCGATCAGTAACCAAACGCCGCAACCGAACGCGAGGATTGGCTTGCTTCCCATCCGATCCATGTGATGCCCAAAAGCCAGACTTGTCAGCCCACCCAGAAAATAAATCGACGAAAGCATGAGGATTTGTCGTTCGTTAAATCCCCCATCAGATTTGAGGTAGGCAACCGTGAACGCAATCATCCCGCCATACCCCAAAGCCCACGCAATATTCATACGGAGCAATTTTCTAAAGGGTGGGTAATGAGCGATCTCTCGCCACGGTACTGGGGTGGACGAGTGGCTGGCTTCATCCGGCCCTGGGCCATCGGGAATCTTTTTAAGGAAGCTCAAACTTAACAGACCCGTCAGCGCGCTAAACGCAAAAATCCCGGCAAACTGACTCGGCTGAGGTGCCGCTCCTAACGCCCATGCGGCGATCATGAAAGCCACGAAGCTCGATGCGTTTTGACTCGCAGTGTCGAGCACCAGATAGCGACCCCGCATTGACTGCGGCACGATGGAAGTAATCCAAGGAAGCCAAGCACAACTTGAAATCCCCCTCGAAAGATTAAACCCAAACAGTAACGAAAGGATCAACACGATCTGTGTGGTATGGTTTAAGAAGGATCCCGTCCAAGGAACCATCGCCATTGCAAATATAAAGAGCACCCTGATCCCCCAGCCCGCGAACACGAACCGTTTGTAGCCGACGCGTGGAAGGTAATTCGCAGCCGGAATTTGGAAAATGACCAGCAACGGCATCATCCCCGTAATGATTCCGAGGACCGTCGCGCTCGCGCCCAAAGTCTTGGCAAAAAGCACCATCGGGCTACTGAGCACAATCTGAAAAGAGAGCGCGTTACACAATGCGAAATAGAACGCATTGTTAAGCCCGGGTGGAAATCGATCCTGCGTAACCATAAGTTTTGTGAGCTGCGTGGGCCGCCTACGAAGACTCTTCACCCGATGCGCGCTTTCAATTCTTACCGGGTTGTTTCGTGAGCGCGCTCACCACCTTGATTTTAGCGGCTTTCGCAGCGTCGAGCACCTTGACGACTTCACCGAACGGCGCATCCGTATCAGCGCGAATAAACAAACTGATCTCTGGATTCTTCGCAGCGCGAGCTTTTAATTCCTCTTGGAGCTTTGCCAGGGTGACGGCCCGAGCTTCGAGGTAGTGATAGGGCTCAGTTTTCGCAACCGTCACCACCAGCAGCACATCAGCACCGCTCCCTTCACGAGTCTGTTTCGATTCCGGTAATGCGAGCTGCACGGATGGAGATTGGCGAACGCTCGTGGTCACCATCATAAAGATCAACAACACGATCAAAATATCAATCAACGAGATAATAATGATCGCAGGTGCCTGGCGCTTTTTGCGGTGAGCAAATTTCATGGCAACAACTCAGGGACGTGTGCGAATCCGGTATTGTTGACGCACAAATTTATCGCAAAGATTTTCTAGTTCTACGGTGAGATTTTCAACACGTCGGTTGAAAAAACTCCACGCAGTGAGTGACGGAATCGCAACAATCAAACCCATAAAAGTTGTATTCAACGCAATCGAAATTCCCTTCGCTAATTCGGCGTTATTGGCTAAGCCAGCCTTTCCTAAATCGCCGAACATACCGATCAAACCATGGATGGTCCCTACCAACCCGAGTAGAGGCGCGACACCCACGACCACTTCCAAAACAACTAAACCTCTTTCAAGCTTGGAAACTTCCTGCCGCGCTCGTGTTTGCAGGAGCTCAATCGTCTCCTCGCGAGGTTCATCCAAGTGGTCGTAAGCAACCAAAAGTAGCCGTGCCAACGCGGAGGGGTTTGCGTGACAAGCGGCCTGAAGTCGAGGTAAGTCCTCCGGCTTTCGACAGTTCTCGAGGGCCGCCTCTAGAGCTGCTGGAATTACCTTATCGTGCCTGAGCGCTAAGGTGCGCTCGATAATGTAGGTCAAGCCCACGATCGAACTGGCAACGAGAAAAAACATGAAGGGACCACCGGCTCTAAAGAATTCCCACATAGAGATTGTTTGGATCAGTTTTAAAAATCAGTCAGTTGTAAAAGAAAGTGAATCGGACCTCACGAATATCGCTGTTCAAAAGCCGCCGCAAATCGCTAGGAAAAGCGGCATAAGGTGCCGGATCTAAGATTGCCCGCTGGCAGATCCATGCGAGGGTGTCGTTCACCTCGTTTTTAGAAACATTCACCTCCATAATTCGCCCATCCTTGCTAAGTTGGAAGTCTACCACCACTTTTCCAGTTTGGTTTCGCACAACATTACGTTGCTCAAGCAGTGTATACCACCGGGCCTGCACCGCCGCTATAAAAGCAGCATCATAGGCTCCAAAAGGGCTACCTTGAACATCGAGAGAAGTATCCAATGCCGCTCGACTCACACCACCATCTTGTTTCATGGCAACTCCCTCAATAATTCCTCGATTAGCCTTAGCCTCAGCGACCGTACGAACTCGCACCGAGGCAGCAGGCTTTTGCTGAAGTCCTTCCGGCTGAGGCTGTAAGGGCACCGGATTTGGTTTGTTAACACTAGAATCTCCGGGCTCAACTTCGGCTAGAATCGACTGCGGCTTTGGTTGAAGTGGCTGAGGTGTTGGTTCTGCGGGAGGCGGGACGGGCTTAGGATCAGCCTTGGCCACCTGAACCGTTTTGGGAACCTGAGTCTGGCTACCGTCAATTTTAGGAATCTTAGCGTCGGTTTTCGTCGGATTAGGGTTGGCCGCAAGACTGCTGGCGGACGAATAATACTTTGCCTCCTTAGGCGGCTCAGGAGTGCTTAAACGAGGATCCACCTCCACAAAAGTCAATTGCACCGTCTCCTCCTGACTTTGTAGCCTGGCTAATTCAGCACTTTGCCTCACATTATGACGCTCGACCTGAAGGAGATCAAGGTGCTGAGTGACTTCCTTCCAAACGCTCATCTTCCACCAACCAACCTGATAACCCAACTCAACCCCAGCGAACAGCAACGCATGGATGAGAACCGACACAAAAAGTGCCCGAGTGATCGCCCGCGATCGCACCTGATTCCATTGTGTTATCCAATAAGCACTCACTGATCACGTAGCATGCGCCATGACAGAGAACCGAGCAAATCTTTGTTACACTGTCAGAAGAAAAATCGCCAACAAACTCAACCACCACAATGTTCAAAAACGGGAAATGAACCAATCGCCTAAAATTAAAGAGTGGACATTAACTGAAAAACGGGTAAGTTTCTGGTGCACGTTGGGTTAGGTGCATGAGAGGACAATGTCTTGGGGTAAAAAAGACTCGAAAATAAATGTTGACCGGATCAGTGGAATCTCATAGTTTCAGTCTCAGAATAAGCCACGGGAAAAAATTGCGGCAGAAATATTTGAACTTATGAACGTTAACGGAAAACTACGCACGGTAGCATTGATTGCCGCCTTATTGGCAGTTTCTGCCTCCTCTGCTTTCGCTTTAACCGCCTCACAAGTGAAGGCTATTAAACAGGCTGTTAACTCGGTTCCGGTGCCTGAGATGCCTGCTAAGGCAGCCGCTTTGGTGAAGGATGCTGAGGCGAAAGACCGTGAGGCTGTCGCTGTTACGGCTGTGAAAGCAATTCTTTTAAAGCATCGTGCTGCCGCCCCCGTCGTGGTCGCCGCTGTGATCAGGGTCGCTCCGGAAGTCGCTGCTGCTGTTACCATTGCTGCGGCTGATCTGGTTCCTGATCAATCGAGGGCCATCGCGAAAGCAGCTATCGCTGCCGCTCCGAGCCAACTCGCTGCTGTGAACAAAGTTATGCAACGATCCTCGACGGTTCGTGGATCTGCTGATGGTTCAACCGGTGGAACGATCCGGCAGTCTGATACTCCCATTGGCACAACGGGTGGCAATAACGGAACATTCGTTGGGGCCAATGCTGTCCCCGCTCCGACACCCACGCCGGTTGATTACACTCAACCGCGCCAATAGTTTTTTTGCTAAATTTCGAGCCGCCTCGCAGTCCGCGAGGCGGCTTTTTTTCTGGTAATAAGGGCAAACGCGGGCAAGCTCGTGTTGCTTTCGATTACGCTTAGGTTTTATGAGTCAATTAGCCAATCAAATTGCGGTAGTGACTGGTGCGGGCCGTGGTATAGGGCGTGCTATCGCGCTAAAATTTGCAACGGAGGGTGCTGATGTCGTGTGTATTTCGCGCACTGAGGAAAACTCTGAAAAAGTTGCTGCAGAGATCCGAGGTTTGGGGCGCAATGCTTGGGCTGTCGCGGTGGATATTGCTGATTCTGTCGCGGTTGCTAGTGCTGCGCAGAAAATTCTTTCTGATGTCGGTAGGATCGATATTTTAGTGAATAACGCGGGGGTGACTCGCGATGGTTTACTGATGAGGATGAGTGATGAGGATTGGGATATTGTTCTCAATACGAATTTACGGGGTGCTTTCGCGATGACGAAGGCGTTCTCTCGGTTTTTTCTCAAGCAGCGGTCAGGTAGGATTATTAATATCGCATCGGTCATCGGTTTGATTGGGAATGCGGGACAAGCGAACTACGCGGCGAGTAAGGCGGGTTTGATTGGCTTCACCAAATCGGTCGCACGCGAGTTTGGTTCTCGGGGTGTGACGGTCAACGCGATTGCGCCAGGGTTTATCGAGACTGACATGACAGCGTCCCTAAAAGCTGAGTTGAAGGTAGAGTTGTTGAAGCAAATACCTTTGAATTCATTTGGCCAAGTGGATGATATTGCGCATGCCGCATTATTCTTGGCCAGCTCTGGAGCTCGGTATATCACGGGCCAAATTTTGACGGTGGATGGTGGTATGGTGATGTGAATTGGGGGGATGAACTGGATCATGTCTGGAATTCTGAAGATTTACGGGCTTGACGCTTTCGCTTGCGTCCCTTAGACACATCCTCGAAATATACGGAGAAACTCATGGCTGACCAAAAAACGATCGAACAGAAGGTTAAAGACATTATTGTCGAACAACTTGGCGTCAACGCTGACCAAGTAACGCCCGAAGCAAAATTTATCGAGGATCTCGGGGCTGATTCTCTGGATAACGTGGAACTCATCATGGCTTTGGAGGAGGAGTTTACCCAAGAAATCCCTGATGAGGCTGCTGAGAAGCTTCACTGTGTGGGTGACGTCATCAAGTACATTCAGGATATTCAGGCGAAGTAATTTGATTTACGACATTGAGCGGGGCAGGGGCGGAGACTAACGCTCACTGCCCCTGTTGACTTTTTATGGCAAGCCATCCTTCCGAACGCAGAGTTGTGATTACAGGTGTCGGGGTTGTGACTCCGTTGGGTCATGATCTGGATACCCTTTGGGCTAATCTAATGGGTGGCCAGTGTGGCATCGACCGAATCACAGCTTTTGATCCGACGCAATTTGACTGCAAGATTGCGGGGGAGGTTCGTAATTTTGATCCTAGCCCATCGTTTCCATCGCCGAAGGAAGTGCGACGGTCGGATCGTTTTACGCAGTTTGGTGTTGTCGCTGGCCATAAGGCACTGCTCGATTCGGGGCTGGATTTGACAACCGTCAATACCGATGAGATCGGATGCTTTATTGGTTCGGGAATCGGTGGGTTAAAAACGACCGAGGATCAACACACAGTGTTGAGGGCACGGGGTCCTGGCCGGCTTTCACCGTTTATGATTCCGATGTTGATCCTCAATATGGCGTCGGGGATGTTTTCGATTTATTACAACCTGAGAGGTCCGAACGTGGCGACTTGCTCGGCCTGCTCTACGGCGAGTCATGCGATCGGCGAGGCTTGGCGGACTATCAAGATGGGGGATGCTGTTGGGATGTTTGCGGGTGGGACTGAGGCAACGATTGTCGAGTTGGCGATTGGTGGTTTTTCTGCCATGCGTGCGATGAGCACTCGGAATGATGATCCGAAGCGTGCCTCACGCCCTTTTGATGTCGCTAGGGATGGGTTTGTGATGAGCGAAGGTGCCGGCGTCGTTTTTCTCGAAGAACTGGAGCACGCCAAAAAACGGGGTGCGCGGATTTATTGCGAGGTGGTCGGATACGGAAACACGGCTGACGCGAATCATATTACCTCACCCTCACCTACCGGGGAAGGTGCGGCACGGTGCATGCGCATGGCATTGCGTTCGGCGGGGCTTAACCCAGATCAGATCTCTTACATCAACGCGCATGGTACTTCTACGACCGTGGGGGATGTGTGTGAAACACTTGCCATCAAAACGGTTTTTGGGACGCACGCGAGCAAGCTTCCTGTGAGTTCAACCAAGGGTGCGACGGGACATATGCTTGGGGCTGCTGGTGCTGTGGAAATGGCGATCTGCGCGAAAGCTATTATCTCCGGTGCGATTCCTCCAACGATCAATCTGGATCAACCTGATCCGCAGTGTGATCTCGACTATGTACCTCATACGGGTCGTGAGATGCAGGTCGAAGCCATCGTGAACAATTCGTTCGGGTTCGGTGGGCACAACGCTTGCATTATCGCTCGTAAGTTTATTGGGTGATCCGGGCGGTGTTTGTTTTTGAAGTTGAAGATTTAGCGGGTCGTGGGCCTACAGTCGCCGCCGCCGTACGACAAGCTTGAGCTAAGGTCGCGAGTTGTTCTAGGAAGTGGTCATGTTCCTCGGCTGGTAGGGCGCTTAACGCCTCCTGCTGGAGTGTGAGAGCGATTTTCCGAGCTTTGGCATAGGTTTTCTTGCCTAGAGGTAGGAGAACAATTTGGCGGGCACGTTTATCCTTGGAGTCGGAGCGTCGGTTCAACCAACAGTTCCGTTCCATCCGTAACAACAGCGCCGCCACCGTGTTGGGGTCGCTGGACATCAGCTCTGCAAGTTTTCGTTGAGTGAGGGATGCCACGGGGTGTTCCTGCAACGTGCGGAGGACGGTGAACTGATCGGGGGTGATGCTCAGGTGAGTGATGCGGCGACGAAAGGCTTGATTGAGGCTGTACCAAGCGTGACGTAGGAGCAGTGGTAAGCGTCGGCGTTCCGGGGCATCAATCGGGAGGGAGAAAGACGATTCTTTGTGTGCTAAAGCGCGGCCCATGAGTTGATCTTTGCTGGTTGCAAAATTACTACGTGTAGGTAGTATTTAACAGATCGGTCGTGGATCTGTCGATTTGAATTGTCGGTTTGCGTAGTTTTACGGCAACTGTATGGTTTGAATGGCAGTGCGACGATGTGTTTGTTAACTGATTCGCAACATGAAACTTTCATTTCTTCTGACGGGCTTGATCGCTGTGACGGTTTGGCTGGATGCCGCTCCTGTCACTGGCTGGCTCACATGGCGTGGGCCTCATCAAAACGGCACCTCGGATGAAAAGGGGTTACCCACGAAGATTGATGGTGCGCATCCGCTGTGGAAGGTGTCATTTCCCGGACAGTCCACTCCTGTGGTAGCTAACGGGAAAATCTATGTCGTAGGCTATCTTGGAGAAGGGCCAGATTTGCAGGAGGGTGTGGGCTGTTTCGATGCGGAGACTGGAGTCAAACTCTGGGAACAGCGCAATAATGATTTTCTGAGTGATACGATTTATTTGCGTTACGCAACTTCCAGTCCCGCGATCGATGCGGAGACAGGGAACGTTTACGTGCAAGGCACTCAGGGTATTTTGTCGGCATACACGGGAGAGGGTAAACTGCTCTGGCAGCATTCGATGATGGAGACTTTCGGTCGTCTGACTTTTCCTAACAGCCGGACGGCATCACCTATCGTGGATGGCGACCTTGTCATCGCTCGAGGGATCACCGCGAATTGGGGCGCGCAGGGTGCGGCGGGTGATCGTTTTTACGCCTTTGACAAGACCACTGGCGAAATTGTTTGGGTGTCTAGCCCTGGCGATCGACCACGGGATAATTCGTTCTCCTCGCCGTATCTCAGTTTTGCTAACGGTAAACGGGTGTTCTATTCTGCGACGGGGGACGGATCGATCGTGAGTGTGAACGCACGCACGGGTGATCCAATCTGGCGGATCCCGTTGTTCAAGGCGGGGATCAATGCAACTGTTCTGGTTCACAACAACGATAAGGTGATCGCAATTTACGGAACGCCCTATGAGCCGGGCCAGATGGTGGCACTTAAAATTCCGCAAATGACGCCGACGAATGCGGCTGCGGGGCCGATCATTGTGGAGAGGGGGCAAACCGAACTTTGGGCCAACGAACTTTCGACATCCACCAGCTCTCCGATCCTTGTCGGTGACCGTATTTTTGTGGTGAGCGAAAAAGGCAACCTCTGCGGAGTGGATGCGAATACGGGAAAAATTCTTTGGAAAGAACAAATCGGGATTGAACAACGCAATGCTTGCTTGGTTTATGCTGACGGCAAGCTGTATGTCCCAATTCTGGATGATCCACAGACGAAAACTGAAGGCGGCGAGTCGGGTGCGAGAGGGGCACTTTATGTTTTTAATGTTGCCAATGATGCGCACGAACAGCTTTCGCATACGGCCTTGGACGGTCGCTGTTTTGGTACACCCATCGTTTACAACGGCAAGGTGTATATTCAGACCACGCGTCAGCTCTATGCCTTCGGGAAGAGCGGCGACCAGCTAGGAAAAACTAAACCGCAGGCTGTGGAGAAATGGCCGAAGGCGGGAGTCGCTACCCAGTTACAGATAATTCCGAGCGAGGTGAATCTTCACCCCGGGAAGAAAGCCAGTTTCCGCATTCGTTCATTGGATGAGAATGGGTTTGTTGTTGCTGACATCCCCGATGTGAAATCTGTCTTGTGGTCCTCGTATATCCCACCAACCGCTCGTGTGAAATCCACGATGAAAGGTAAATTCAACGAGGCAGGCGAATTGGTTGCCAGTTTGGAAACCACAGCGTCTGCGGGTGCTTTTGAGGCAAGACTCGGGGATTTGGTTGGCCACATTCGAGGTCGCGTGTTGCCGGGCTTGCCGTTCAAACAAGATTTTGAATCATTCGCGCTTACTGAAACCACGACGAATTCCATCGAGGTGCCAACACAATTTTCCTATCCACCGTTGCCTTGGATTGGTGCTCGGTTCAAGTTTGACGTGCGTGATAAGGATGGAAACAAAACGTTGCTCAAAACGATTGATAACAAATTCTTCCAGCGTGGCACGGTGTTCATGGGAACCTCGGACATGAAGAACTACACGATCCAAGCTGACGTGATGAGCGAGGGAAATAAGAGGAAGATGTCCGAAGTTGGTATTATCAATCAGCGGTATATCATTGTGTTGAAAGGTAATGATCAGAAGCTGGAAATTAATTCAAACCTCGAGCGACTGCGTGTGCCAGCAGCGGAGGATGCCTCCAATTTTAAATGGAGCCCCAACACTTGGTATCGACTCAAAGCTCGCGTCGATATTCTGGCGGATGGATCGGGAGTGGTGCGAGCCAAGGCGTGGAAACGCGAAGATCCCGAGCCTGAGGCTTGGGGCTTGGAGGTGCCGCACAAAACTGCGCATAAAAACGGATCTCCCGGCCTGTATGGTTTCGCTCCGCAAGATATGAAAGTGGCGATTGATAATGTGGTCGTCACTCCGAACTAACGTGCGATTGTGGTTGTTGATTTTTACGTAAACTGACTATGAGGAAATTGTGTTTTGCTAGGATCGTCACAGCCGTGCTCGTGACCTGTAGCCTCAACGCGGTCGACTGGCCTCAATGGGGCGGGAACGATCCGGGCCGAAATATGTTCTCACCCGCGACCGGTCTGCCCGATCGTTTTGAGCCGGGCAAGATGAAAGCGGGAACCGAGGAGGTTGATTTGGCCACAACCAAGAACGTGAAATGGGTGGCAAAACTAGGGTCGCAGAGCTACGGCAACGTGACCATCTCGGGTGGAAAAGTTTTTATTGGCACGAATAATGATTCTCCTCGCGACAAGAATCATCAAGGAGATCGAAGTGTCTTGATGGTTTTTGATGAAAACTCTGGAGAGTTCCTCTGGCAATTAGTCGTGCCTAAATTGGTATCCGGCAAAGTCAACGATTGGGAGAATCTCGGGTTACTTTCCTCGCCTACCGTCGAAGGAGATCGCGTTTACATCGTGACTAGTCGCTGCGAAGTGATGTGTCTCGATGTCAATGGCCTCTCAAACGGCAACGACGGTCCTTTTAAGAACGAAGCCCAGTATATGGTGGGTCCAGGAAAACCCAAAATTGAACTTGGCCCCAAAGACGCTGATATCATCTGGCGCTACGACATGATGGATGAGCTTGGTGTTTACCCACACAACGCTTCGAATGGTTCGGTTCTGATTGTGGGAGATCTTGTTTATACCTGCACATCGAATGGTCAGGATTGGACGCACTCCAATATTCCATCCCCGCTCTCGCCCAGCTTTATTGCACTGAATAAACAGACCGGCGAACTGATGGGCGAGGATGATGCGAAGATCGGGCCCCGTATTTTCCATGGACAATGGAGCTCACCGTCCACTGCTAAGATCAACGGAAAACAACTCCTCTTCTATGGTGGCGGTGATGGGTTGTGTTATGCGTTTGATGGTGCTCCGGTCAAGGAGGGGGACAGTAGTTTTCTCAAAAAAGTTTGGTGGGCCGATTGTAATCCTCCTGAGTATAAGACCAAGGATGGCAAGCCGATCAAATATCCTGCAGCAGAAGGTCCAAGTGAAATCAATGCGACGCCTGTTTTTTGGAAAAACCGTGTTTATGTTGCCACCGGCCAGGATCCTGAGCATGGTGAGGGAGTAGGGATTTTAACCTGTCTGGATGCCACAAAAACTGGGGACATCACCCAGACGGGTAAGATTTGGACCTACAACAAAATCCATCGAAGCATCTCATCTGTCTCAATCACGCCGGAGGGGCTTGTATTTGTTTGTGATTTCTCAGGATTCATTCATTGCCTTGATGCTGAGACCGGCAAGGCTTATTGGGTGCATGACATGAAGGCCCACATGTGGGGATCAACCCTTGCGGCTGATAATAAGGTTTACGTGGGAGATGAGGACGGAGATTTTATCGTGCTGGCTGCGACCAAGGAAAAGAAGGTTCTGAGCGAGGTTAATCTTGGTGCACCAATTTACTCCACACCGGTGATCGCGAATGGGGTGATCTACGTGCAAAGTAATACTCACCTGTATTCGTTCTATGATTCGGCGTTAGCCAAAGCCTCGAAGGATAATCCGAGTGCCAACAAAAAATGATCCGTTACCTCAAGCCATAACGAACCCTCCTTTTTCGACATGACTTCAAGCATTTCTCCGCAATTAACCGCTGCTGCGATTGTCGCCCAGCAGAACTTGGATGCCCACACTCGCGAGATTGTGAAGTGGCATTTTTCCCCTGAAACCGGTTCGCCGTTCTGGCTCGAATGGGCGAAGAAAGCCGGTTGGAATCCTGCGACTGAGGTGCAGTCGTTTTCCGACATACTTAAATTCCCCCATTTTCAGGATGAGTGGCTCCGAGACCTCCCTAACCACGTCTGGGTGCCTCAACATTTTCAAGGTCGTCCGTTCAATATTTTTGAGACCGGCGGAACCACAGGAATGCCCAAGCAACGCATCGGCTGGGAAGATTACAAGACGGATTACAGTGAGTTTTCACATACCCTCTCCGACGCTCACTTTCCGCGTAACGATTATTGGTTGATGGTCGGACCGACCGGGCCTCGTCGGTTGCGACTAGCGATCGAACACCTCGCCAATGTGCGTGGCTGTTCTTGCTATTTCATTGATCTCGACCCTCGTTGGGTGAAGAAGGTTCTCGGAAATAAACAGCATGAGGTTGCGCGGGCGTATATGGATCACGTCGTGGATCAGGCGGTGACGATTCTCAAAAATCGTAAGGTGAGTGCGTTATTTACCACGCCGAAATTATTGGAAGCACTCGGCGAGAAAATTAATCTGTGGGATGCGGGGATTCGAGGAGTTTTCTGCGGTGGCACGACGATGGCTCCGCAGTACACCCGTTTTATTGTGGAGGAAGTGCTTGAGAGTCGGATCGGTTTTGTTCCGACCTATGGCAATACATTGATGGGGCTTGCGGCTAGTCGGCCTCTGACGCCAGCCGACAATTATTCGATTACCTATCATGCTCCACAGCCGCGTGCGGTCCTTCGGGTGGTGGATCCGAACGACACAACAACTTTAAAAAACTACGGAGATTGGGGTCGAGTAGAGCTCACCACATTAACTCGGGAGTTTTTCATGCCCCGGTTTCTGGAGCGTGACGAAGCGATTCGCAAGGAACCCTGCGACCTCTATCCGTGGGATGGGGTGGCCGAAGTTCGTCCGTTTGGTGCGATGGAGAAAACAATTATTGAGGGTGTTTATTGATCGATGGTTATTTTCCCCGCTCGAAAGCTTGCGACTGAGGAGGATTTGATTAGAATGTCCCCGAATTCTGAATACTTAAAATAGATGAAATCACTGATTACGAGCCTCGTTGTGGGCTTTAGCTTGGTCTTGGCTGCTTCGGCTCAAGATGCGAAAACCGCTTTGGAAACTCAAAAACAAAAGGTGGGTTATGCGATCGGCATGAATATTGGCTCGAGCTTTAAAAAACAGAGCTTGGAGTTGGATTTTGATACGCTGATCAAGGGTTTGAAGGATGGTTACACGGGTGGCAAATCTGCGTTGACCGAGGAGCAAATCCAGGAAGTCATGGCAACGTTGCAGAAGGAAATGGGTGCCAAACAGGCTGCAAAGATGGAGATGGCGAAGAAGGAAGGCATTGCTTACTTAGAATCCAACAAGAAGAAAGACGGCGTCAAGACAACCGCCTCGGGTCTTCAATATAAATCAATCACGGAAGGCAAAGGAGCCAAACCTAAGGCCACCGATAACGTGACGGTCAATTACAAGGGAACCTTGGTTGATGGCACAGAGTTTGACAGTTCCTACAAACGGAATGAGCCGGCGAAGTTTCCTTTGAATGGCGTGATCCCAGGCTGGACTGAGGGATTGCAGTTGATGGCTGTGGGTTCCAAGTATCAATTGGTCATTCCATCAGCACTTGGATACGGCGAACGAGGCGAGAGTGGATCAATCCCGCCGAACTCAACGCTGATTTTTGAAGTGGAATTGATCTCCATCGATAAGCCGGAGGCTGTCCCAGCCCCGAAATAGTTTCCATTTTTCCACACTAAGACCGCACAACCCGTGCGGTCTTTTTTTTGATTGAAACTGAAAAGGTCTGCTTTTCCACGCTCGACAAATCTCTTTGTTGATGTATTGTGACTGAAATCGATTAGGAAATTTTAAATCATGAAATTTGCAGTAACGACATTTCTGACAATAGGCGTCGCTCTCTCGACGTGGGCGGCGGATGCGAAGACCGAACTAAAAAATCAGCGCGATAAATCGAGTTACGCGATCGGTTTGAACATGGGAAAAAACATCCGACTACAAGGTGCGGATATCAACCTAGACCTGCTTTCGCTGGGCTTAAAGGATGGGGTGGGGGCGACGACTCCGCTGCTGACTGATGAGCAGATGAAGGAAGTGATGGGTCTTTTCCAAACAGAATTGCGATCGAAGCAGGAGGCGAAACGCAAGGAACAGGGCGAGAAGAACAAAAACGATAGCGAAGCATTCTTGGCGGAGAATAAAAAGAAGGCAGACATCGTGACGCTTCCCAGCGGGTTGCAGTACAAGATTTTGACGACGGGTAAAGGGGTGAAGCCGGTGCTAACAGATAAAGTTTCGGTGAAATACCGTGGGACACTGATCAACGGTACTGAATTTGATAGCACGGAAAAAAATGGTGGAAAACCTGCCGAGTTTGGTGTGGGCGGAGTGGTCAAAGGATGGACCGAGGCACTCCAACTGATGACTACGGGATCCAAATGGCAATTATTCATTCCCTCCGAATTAGGTTATGGAGAGCGTGGTTCGCGAAATATCGAACCCAATTCAGCCTTAATTTTTGAGGTGGAATTATTGGAAATTTTGAAAGCAGCAGAAGCGGCTCAACCGATCACCAGTGATATTATCAAGGTGCCTTCGGCGGATGAGTTGAAGAAGGGGGCGAAGATCGAAGTGATCAAACCTGACCAACTCCCCAATCAGACAGTAAAGCCCAAATAACGACATTGCGCTCTTAAGACCTGTTTTCGTAGGTGACTCCGGAGACAGGTTTTTTTGCGTTTGTCACGTCACCAAAAATGTTTGGCAGAATCACCATTACGGGTGATTGCTCAAACAGTCCCGAGAGTTAGGATTTTTTTTTCAATGCATCATTTCACAGCATTAGTTTTGTTCCTTGGAGCCATGGGATCGCTCTGGGCGGAAGATCAATCACGCTACACGGTGTATCGGGCAGTGGTGCCGATCAAGGTGGATGGGCAGATCGATGAGAAGGAATGGGGGACGGCACCTCTCAGTCGAGATTTTGCCGATATTCTGGGAGATGCAAAACCCCGTCCCTTATTTAAGACGAATGTAAAAATGCTTTTTGATGATCAGTTTTTTTACATTGCGGCGATCCTCGAGGAACCTCATGTCTGGGGAACCCTGACGAACCATGATGCGGTGATTTTTCACGACAATGATTTCGAGGTGTTCATCGATCCTGATCGGGATTTGCTGAATTATTACGAGCTTGAGTTGAACGCTCTGAATACCACTTGGGATCTTCGTCTGACGAAGCCCTATGTTCAGGGGGGGAAAGCGATCGACAGTTGGGAGATAATTGGACTTAAAACGGCGGTGAAAGTGCATGGGACGTTGAACAATCCGGCGGATGTGGATCAGGGTTGGACGATTGAGATCGCGATTCCTTGGAAGGCTATGAGTGAGTTTGCACGTGCGTCCTGCCCACCTAAAGAGGGAGATCTTTGGCCGGTCAATTTTTCAAGGGTGGAGTGGCAGGTGCGAATTGAGAACGGGCGATACGTTAAAGTAGAGGGCAAATCCGAGGACAACTGGACTTGGGGCGAGCAAGGGAAGGTGGATATGCACCTTCCGGAGCGTTGGCCGTTGGTAAAGTTTTCCAATAAGTTTCCTCCCACTTCACCAAAAAAAGTGAAGCAGGAATGATGTTGGTGTTGGGGCTTGGTTAAAAACCAATCTTGGCGGGTGTGAGGACTCGATAATAGCGCGTAGAAGTGTTCGTTCGCGTGTCCTCGACGGATGATTGTCCAGTCTGCGTGGGCCGCAATTCAACGAGCGTGCTCCATGGACCTCTCACGGTTTCCGATGACTCGACAGTGTAAGTACGATTGGCGACTACGTTGACAAAGAATCGAACTTTTCCTCCGACGATTCGATCCGCCAGAACTCCCAAAAAGCTCTGAGGGTCGCGGGGTTGCGTGCCAGCGATGAATTCAGCTCGGTTGCTGTGGCCATCTGAATCTGGATCCGCAGAGTCGCCGCTCACCTCTGGGTTAGTGAGTTCAAGAGGGGTGAAATGCGTGGCCAGCCACAGTGCGTAGGTTTGATCAGGTTCGACAGTCACGACTAAATCGTCGGAGACCGTGAACTCACCATCGCGTGCGGTCAGTCGAAGCGTGTAGCGACCCGGGGCAGAGAATCTGGCGATCGTTTGTTGACGAGTGGGCGTCAGGAATTCTACCAACTCTGGGCCTGAGACACTGGTCCACAGGTTAGTAAAGAGAATCGGCAAACCATCATCGATGATCTGGCCCGTGAGCAGGGCGTCGGAGGGCAACATGATCGTCGAGTCATTGCCCGCAGCGACTATTGGTGGTTGATTCGAAGAAACTACCTGAGCAATCAATTCAAAATCAAAACTGATGTCGGAACTGGATGGTGTCGACTGATGGATTTCGACTGCGACAATGTTAGTGCCTGGGCGGAGCGTTGACGCATCGATTCCTTGCTCGATCCAGGTTGTTTCGTCGGTGCCACCCACCGTGGTGGTGGCGGCGGTGTCAAAGGCGATGGGTGTTTCTGGCATGTTACTACGCCAAACTTCGGTGCCACCGATGTAAACGACTGCGCCGTCATCACGAATCAACCGTGCCGTTGCGCTGGCGATTTTTGTGCCCATGGGAATAATGATCGCACGACGAAAATAGGTGGTCCAATACTTGGCAGAACCATTCGCTCCAAAACCTACTGCTGTAATTTCATCTCCATCGCCGTAGCCGAGTTGGGAAGGGCCGGCGAGCCAAGCGGAATCATTGAAACCAATCTGGCTCCAATTGGTGCCTAGGTTAGTGCCCTGATCCCAGAATTTCCAAACCAACCCGCTGGTGGTTAACTTGAGTTCACCCAGCGGTCGATTCAGCGAAATCGTTATGTCGGAATACGCGGAGGCTTCGCCATCGTTCGCTGTCAATCGCAGGATATAGGTGCCAATCCCGGAGAGTTGAGCGGTGGTGGTGAGTGCTGTTTCACTGGCAAAAACGACGACACCGGGGCCACTGATTTGACTCCATTGATAAGTCAATACGTTGGGTGGGTTGGGTTGACCGTCATCAGATCCTGTGCCGGAAACATTCACGGTGACTGGGTAGGTCGCAGAGATGAGGTCTTGATCGGGACTGACCTGAATCTTCGGAGGACGGTTGCCTGTGTTCTCAAAACCGGGGGAGGCTGGGCCGGGGCTGGCTCGCCAATTGTTGACGTCGTTCCCATAGGCTGTGGCGGTAATCCGTTCTAAGGAGGGGCCGAAGCCTGCTGCATTCGTTGGCCACGGGAGTTTATCGTTATAACGGACCGCATCTACCTGAATGTAAGGAATAACGGTTAAGCCATTAACATCGAGATCAGGTTGGTCGGGTCGGAGTACGCGAATCAGTTCTCCGCTGTCTTGTAATGTTCCGGAAAAGAGGCCAAACACGGGCACAGAGAGCGGAATCGCATGGCGTGAGCGGAAAGCAACAGGATCACTGCTGGTCAAAACGAGTAGCCCTTTGGCGGGAATGCTAGCGTTGCTGGGAAAATCGAAGTCAACCCCTTCGACGCGCCATCGGTTTGTGGGGAAGGCTGGGTCGTAGAGGTTGATGGATTGATCCGTCAAGTTCTTCAGTTCGATGAACTCATCCTCACCGGGGATGGGTTGGTAACGGATCTCGTTAATCACCACCGGCCCTACTTTCGGGCCATCGTTGGCGGATCCAAGGGTCAGGGATTTTTGTGGAGGATACTGAATCTCCCCCAAACTATTGATGTGCCGACCGAACGAAACTCCGTTCTCGGAAGCTGGAAAACTGAACCCATCACTAAACCCGGTGAGTTCGCCCGAGGCATCCGCAGAATAGAGATAAACCTCATCGCCCTGGGAACTAAAGGTGAACGCGTTTGTGCCGGCATCAATCGTGTTGAATTGCGATTCGTTGATGGAAAAATACCCGCCGGCGGACAAAATTGAATCGGGAGGAAGCTTGAATTT
>WBXJ01000013.1 GCA_008933045.1 Verrucomicrobiota bacterium | reverse complement strand
GGTGGCGATGATGGTGCGAGCTACAGTTCTCCAACGCTCCTGAACATTGCACGCCAGCCCCAGATCCTAATTTTTAACAATCCCGGCGTCGCTGCTCATGATCCCGTGGATGGTAAAGTGCTCTGGAGTTATCCTTGGAAATCTCGGTATCCAAAAATCACTCTACCCCTCCTCGTCCACACGAATCAGGTGCTATTAACCTCCGGATACGGTGCTGGGTCGGAGTTAATCGAGATCACACAAACAAACGCGCAATTCCTACCGAAGCTGATTTGGAAATCTATTCGGCTCAAATCAAAGTTCGGAAACATCATTACCTGGCAGGGTTTTATCTACGGTCTCGATGATGGAATTCTCACCTGTATCAATCCTGAGAATGGCCAATCTCAATGGAAGGATGGTCGTTATGGCCACGCGCAAATGTTGCTGGTCAATGACCTGCTTCTCTTGACAACCGAGACCGGCGAACTGGCTTTGGTAGAACCCAATCCTGTCGCACTCAAGGAACTCGCTCGAATGAAAGTGCTCGATGACAAAACTTGGAATCCACCCGCCGTCGCAGGGCCTTATGTCATTCTGCGGAATCATCGCGAGGCCATTTGCTACAAATTGCCTCTTCGCACATGAACCTGAACTACACTCCAAACCAGCCTCAACGGCGTGATTTCCGCATTGGCGTGATTGGTAGCGGTTTCATTGTCAATGATTGCCATTTGGTCGCCTATCGAAAAGCTGGTTTCAACCCAGTGGCCATCGCCTCGCGTACTCAATCTCGAGCGGAGGAAGTCGCAAACAAACATCAAATTCCCCATGTTTACCCCTCCACCGAGGCGCTCCTAGACGATCCTCAGATCGAGGTTTTGGATGTGGCTGTTCCACCCGATGCGCAGGCTGGTGTGATCTTGGCGGCGTGCGAACGCGGCACTCTCAAGGGCATTCTGGCCCAAAAACCGCTGGGAATTAACTATGCCCAAGCGGTGACCCTCGTCAACGCCTGCGAAAAAGCGGGCATCGTTCTTGCGGTCAACCAGAACATGCGTTTCGATCCCTCGGTTTGGGCGGCGAAAAAACTCCTGGAATCAGGTGCCCTCGGGGAACCAGTGATCGCGACCATCGATATGCGAGCTATTCCGCATTGGATGCCCTGGCAATCTCAGCTCGGGTGGGTAACTCTGCGTATCATGTCCATCCACCATCTGGACACCTTTCGCCATTGGTTCGGTAATCCAGAACGAATCTTTTGCAGTGTTCGCACGGATCCTCGTACCCCATTCCCACACCAAGACGGTATCTGCGCCTATATCCTCGAATACGCGAATGGATTTCGCGCGATGAGCATTGATGACACTTGGACCGGCCCTGCCAAGGAAGGTTGTCCGGCGGACATTCGGATCAACTGGAGAATCGAAGGCACCGAAGGGCTTGCGATGGGCGATCTAGGTTGGTGCAAAAACCCTTACACGTCGCTTTCTACATTGCGTTGGTCAAAACGAGGAGAGTCTAGTTTTAATGAACCTCGTTGGCCCGAAAGCTGGTTTCCGGACGCGTTTGCTGGCACGATGGGTGATCTTCTGATCGCCTTAGAAAAGGGCACGCCACCCACACTCAGCGGTCGAGATAATTTGGAGACGATGGCACTCGTCGAAGCAGCCTACAAAAGCGTCGCTGAAAAACGGTCGATCTCAATTTCTGAAATCAAGGCGTGAGCCGTGATTTCGATCCGCCAACAGTCCCCATAATCTCAGAGGTGCCTTTGCCACCATTGACCAGATACAAAACGGCCATCCGCACCGCAAGCCCGTTTGTGACCTGCTCTAAAATCACTGATTGGTTCGAGTCAGCAATCTCGCTATCTATTTCAACCCCTCGATTGATTGGCCCAGGATGCATGATCAACACACCGGGTTGGGTCATCCCTAATCGAGCTTTGGTTAATCCGAACAGACTCGTGTACTCGCCAATGCTCGGGAACATCGTTTGCCGTTGTCGTTCGTGCTGGATCCGCAACAAATTGATGACGTCGGCGTTTTCGATGGCCTCCTGAATATCGTAGGTCACCTTACATCCCATTTGCTCAAAAACCCGAGGCACCAAAGTGGATGGCCCGCAAAGCGTCACATTTGCGCCCAGTTTGAGCAGTGCCCAAATATTGGAACGAGCAACGCGGCTGTAGAGAATGTCGCCTAGGATCGTTACGTTTAACCCAGCAACGCGGCCTTTTTTATCGCGAATGGTATAAACATCAAGCAGTCCTTGGGTTGGATGTTCATGCGCTCCATCACCTGCGTTGACGACACTCGCGTTCAAAAACTGAGACAGAAAATGAGGAGCGCCTGCTGCCCCGTGGCGAAGGATGATAATATCCGCATTCAGCGCTTCAAGATTGCGGGCCGTATCCCTCAGCGTTTCACCTTTCTTGAGCGATGAAGCTTCTGCCGTAAAATTAATGACATCAGCGGTCAGGCGTTGCGCGGCGAGTTCGAAAGAAATGCGCGTCCTTGTAGAAGGTTCGACAAATAAATTGATCACCGTCTTGCCGCGCAGAGCTGGAACTTTCTTGATCGCACGGGCTCCCACAGCTTTGAAAGCCGCAGCCGTATCCAAAACGGTGCTGATTTCATCGGCACTCATCGACTGAATATCGAGAAGGTGTTTACGATTCCAACTCACAACGATGTCAGATGCACGGAGTCCTCACCGGCGTGTTCGGCCAGACGGACATCCACTCTCTCTTTATGGCTGGTAGGAACGGTTTTGCCAATATAATCCGCTATGATCGGAAGCTCACGTTGCTCGCGATCCACCAAAACAGCGAGTTGAATCGCCCTCGGCCGACCAAAATCATTGAGAGCATCCATCGCCGCTCGGGTTGTCCGTCCGCTATAAAACACATCATCTACCAAAACGACCGTCTTCCCCGTGATATCGCAAGGCAGAGTGGTGGGATGCATCTCAGGCGTCAGATGCACACCGAGATCATCGCGGTGCATTGTCACATCGAGCGAACCTACAGGCACGGGGTGACCCCAGATTTCC
Source organism: Verrucomicrobiota bacterium (assembly GCA_008933045.1). Lineage (GTDB taxonomy): Bacteria > Verrucomicrobiota > Verrucomicrobiia > Limisphaerales > SXQI01 > SXQI01. Next base: position 18,951 of record WBXJ01000013.1, on the reverse strand, counting down.
ACTAAAAAACCAGCCAAACGTTCCGCTAGGTGTACGCCGCCTTTTTGAATTCCAACCAAGATTACTTCGGAGCTTTGTTCATTACGCTCCGCCACCTCGTGGGCGATCCGAACCATTGCTCGATGAATCTCGCTGTCGTTCAGAATCAATTTGGAGGAAGACATGAGAATGCTAGAAGCTTTTAAGGATGTTGTTTCGCCAGATATGGAATGAACCCCTTGAATTACTGATTCGCTTTGCGAGCCTCGCGCCATTGCGTCCGATGTTTGACAATCCAATCTGTCAATGCTTGCTCGAAACCGATATCACGACCGGATTTCTCAGACTCAATCCATTTATGCCGGAGTATCTCCTCGCGCTCAGCAAGGTACTCGCGGTAAAGGGAAGAATTCTTGACTAGTTCATTACCGCTCTGGTGTTCGGAGACCATAAACAAAAATGTTCAGTTTCTACTCCGTTGACATAGCATCAAATAATCGCCGCCGGCAACCTTTTTTCTTCAGCAATTCTTATTGTGACGGATTGTTGAATGGAGTGGAGTGGGCGGCGTGTTTGCGTTCGGACAAGCCGGTCTTAGCTTTTTCGCGCGGCGTAGCGACCAACTTCCTGGTCCCGCATCATGAAATTCATGAACCGCTCCCAATCTTCGAAAAACTAGTAAGCAGTCACCGCCTCAAGGTGCTGGAAAAACTTCTGGCGCGCTCCGACCGCGGCGCTAACCATCTAGTAGCTCGGATCGGTCACTTGAACGAGGGACATTGGATAAAGAAGACAGCGAAAGCGATCAGCGCAATGCCAGGATATAAACCTAAAAATGGAGATGATTTTGCTGCAATTGTTGACTTGGCGGTTGCTTTCGGTTTTATTCTGGATTATTTTTTTTAATAACCCTTTTAGCTTATGTATTTCGGTGTTGATTATCATCCTGAACACTGGGTCTTTCCACTCGCAGGAACTCGTGATGAACCTGAGTCGCGTTGGAAGAAAGACGCCGAATTGATGGTTGGCGCAGGTCTGAATGTCGTTCGGATGGGTGAATTTTCTTGGGGCTTGGTTGAACCCGAGGAAGGAAAGTTTGATTTTGCCTGGCTCCGACGGGCAATGGATGTGATGCAGCAGTTTGGGATCAAGGTTGTCCTTGGGACGCCAACTGCGGCCCCTCCATTGTGGTTGGCTAAGAATCACCCCGAGATCTTGCCGATAGATGAGTGCGGACTTCGGTTTCACGAGGGCACTCGCCATGCGTATTGTCGTAATAGTGATATTTACTGGGATTATACCGGCAAAATTATCCGCGCGCAGGCTGCAGCACTTGGGGATCATCCGCAACTGATTGCGTGGCAGTTGGACAACGGCATCGGTGGGCATCGTACGGAATTCTCCTTTAACCCTGAGACTCGGCGCGACTGGCATGCTTGGTTGCAGGCTAAATACGAAACGATCGATCGAATGAACGATGCGATGGGGAGCCGGTTTTGGAGCCAAGTGGTAACGGATTGGGATCACGTTCCCATGCCGATGAACGCACCGACGGTGCATAATCCCGCACTGGTGCTGGATTGGATGAGGTTTTCGAGCGATACTTGCGTCGCTTACATTCGGTGCCAAGCAGCAATTTTACGCGAACTGACACCAAGCATTCCTGTTACGACGAACCTTCGAGCACTAACCCGACATTTTGATCATTTTGATATGGCTGATGTGTTGGATTTTGTTTCGGTGGACAGTAACGCTACGATCAAATCCCGATGCGCTGAAAATGCGTGCGAAATCGATATGTTGCGTTCGCTCAAGAAACAGAACATCACCACGCCTGATGGTGACGCTGGGTTTTGGGTGATTGAGCAAAAGGCTGGGCACGTGAACTGGCAGGAGGTCAATTCATTGGTGCGCCCCGGAGTGGTTCGATTGTTTACTTATCAATCAATTTCACGCGGAGCGAGTGGGATTCTTTATTTCCTTTGGCGTCAACCTCGCATTGGTTCAGAGCAGTTTTATGGTGGAGTGTTAACACACGACGGTCGCGGTGATAATCGAGCGTTTCAAGAGATTAAACAAATCGGCGAGGAAATGAAACTTCTCGCGCCGGCGATTCAGGGCACTCGTGTCTCCGCCGAAACATGTATTTTGTACAGTCACGAAAATGCTTGGAGCCTCAAACTTCCCCGCCAACCCAACAAACATTTCGTGTATCGCGAACACCTGCAGATGTTCCACAGCGCGTTGCATGATCGCAATATCCCCGTCGATTTTGCCCGACCTACCGAGGATCTTTCAAAATACAAAATCGTGTTCGCTCCTTCGCTGCACATGCTAGCGTCGGGTGAGGCGGATCTTCTCAAATTGTATGTGCAAAATGGAGGCACGCTCGTTGCTACTTGCAACACAGGACTGGTGGATGAGCACCATATTGTTCCTGATACTGGTTTTCCGAATAACCTCACGGATCTGTTTGGTATGGAGGTTCGAGAATTTGATCCACTCCCAGTTGGTGAGGAAAACCATCTCACTTTTAAAGGTAATTTCCCCACGAGCCACCTGCACCCTGCTAAAACATGGTGCGATCTGATCGAGCCCAAAGAATGTGAAGTATTGGCGACCTACGCCAAAGACTTTTACGCCGGGCGACCCGCGATCACGATGAACACCTACGGTTTGGGCCGTGCCATTTACATTGGCACGATGAGTCACCAATATTTTTATTACGATCTGGTGGCTTGGTTACGGCAGATTTGCGGCGTGGTTCCACTGCTCAAGGTTCCTGACTCGATTGAGGTAAGCTTGCGCGAGCGCGACGGCACGAAAATATATTTTCTTCTCAATCATCAGAATTCTTCGGTTCGACTGATGTTTTACAAACCCATGCACGATTTTCTCACAGGTCAGACTATTTCAGGGAATTATGATCTTCCTCCCCATGGAGTGCTCGTTCTGGATGAGCGTGCGGCCTTGAAAACTGATGCTCAACCACCCCCGCAAAACGAGAAGGTGGAATCAGTGGAAGCACTCGGAGATCTTGAAAACGTTCCATAACTTCCTCGAAGAATCTCACAATCGAGGTTGCGCCGGTGTCGAACTGTGGCAATGTAATCCCTAGTTGAGCCGTTGCTTTATGACTAAACCGAAAATCATTGCTTATTTGAAACCCTCCTGTGGATGGAGCATGGGTGTCCGCGCTATCATGCGGAAATATGATCTCCCCTTCGAAGACCGTGACATTATCAATGACGCCAATCAGCGGCAGGAAATGATTGTGAAGAGCGGTCAAATGCTCAGTCCTTGCGTTGAAATTGCGGGTGTGATGCTCCCTGATATCAGTGGAGATGAAGTCGAAGCCTACCTCCTCAGCAACAGCCTCGTCCAACCGAACGCTGCGACCCCAGACGCTCCCACCAATGCTCCTTGCGCTTCCCACGCTGCGGAACCCGCTTGGATGCCGTTCAACCGCTAATTCGAATTCAGGGGCTGACGACTAATCGCTCTTCAGCCTGTTGCTTGGCCATCAGAACGCCCTGTTCTTTGTAGGGTTTGAGCATAAAATGCGTCCCGGTCGAGATCACGCCTTGGATGGTTGCCAGTTTTTCTGAAACGAAACTGGCAACCTCGCGCAGTGTGTTACCTTCAACAAAAACCAACAGATCATAGCCACCTGACATCAGGTAGCACGAACTGACCTCCGAGTATTTGGCAATTCGTTCGGCAAGACGGTTGAACCCACCCTCACGCTCCGGAGTGATTTTAACCTCGATAACGGCTCGAACTCGTTCCACGCCGAGCTTCTCTTCATTCACCACCGTTCGGTATCCTAAAATGACGCCGTCACGTTCATAGTTTTGGATCTGAGTAGCGACCTCACTCTCGGGGCGGTTTAACATCACAGCCAATTCACTAGGTTTGAGTGAGGCATTCTCTCGCAACAATTTCAGAAGTGTGTCCATATTTTCGACAGTTCGTTCGGCTATAACCTGACTCATAGTGTTCAGAATCCTGATGTCTGTCGAGGGTCGATCAAGGGGCAGGGAATAGCTCCCTCGATCGCATTGGTTAGTTAATACGGATGATTTCAGTGGGGCTATAAGCCGAATTCTGTCTGCACGGTTGCCCGCGGAGAGAATCATTTATCTGAGCAACCCATACCCGAAGCCTGTTCCACACGAGGTGGAACGCGGAACGAGCCGTTCCTCGGATTCCTATTTGGTCTTGCACCGGACGGGGTTTTCCGTGCCCCCTTGATTGCTCTTGGAGCGGTGGGCTCTTACCCCACCTTTTCACCCTTACCTCCCATCCTTGCGAATGGAAGGCGGTATTTTCTCTGTGGCACTTTCCGTCGTGCGGCTTCGCAGCCAACACTCCCGAGTGTATCCAGACTTAGTATCTGGTTACGCGGCGTCCTGCCCTGTGGTGTTCGGACTTTCCTCCCTCAGCTTGCGCCGAGAGCGATTCTCCACCCCGCTGAAATCGTGCTTAGATTAGGCCGTAACCTCGCTCACAGCAAGCTATGTCTGGTGAAGATTAGGTTGTCCCGCTTCATGCCAACACTTCCTTCACTACCTCTCCATGCACGTCTGTCAGGCGACGATCGATACCGTTTTGTCGCATGGTGAGTTTTTCGTGATCGATGCCGAGAAGGTGCAGGATCGTTGCGTGAAAATCGTGACACGATGTTTTTTTCTCCACCGCCTGATAGCCCCAATCATCACTGTGCCCGTGAGCAACCCCCGCTTTGATACCGGCACCCCACAGCCACGTGACAAAACTTCCCCCGTTGTGATCTCTCCCCACACCATTTTGGGCAAAGGGCGTGCGTCCAAATTCAGTGGTCCAAATCACGAGTGTATCCTTATCGAGTCCGCGAGATTTTAGATCTCGCAGCAACGCAGCAATGGGTTGATCGACGCTCGCAGCCATGGGTGGAAGCTCGTTAAGTATATTGGCGTGGTTATCCCAATTGCCTGTCGCCCCTTGGGGACCGCTCCAAACCTGAACAAATCGCACTCCACGCTCGACCAATCGAGTGGCTAACAGACACCGGCGGCCAAAATCCTCCGTGGTCTTATTCTCAAGTCCATAACTTTTTCTGACCGATTCTGGTTCACGCATGACATCGAAAGCTTCAGGTGCGGAGAGTTGCATTTTTGCGGCTAGTTCGTAACTCGCAATACGAGCCTCGAGTCTTGAATCCCCCCGGTGTTGTTCAGCATGAGTTCGATTTATTTTGCGAAGCAACGCCAAGCCTGCGGTATCGCCTTCACGTTTAGCGAACGCAAATCTGTCGTTTGCAAATAAATCTGGCACGGGCCGAGGGCTCGCCGCGTTGATTACGGTGCCTTGATGCACTGCGGGTAAAAAACCTGATGTAAAACAGCCGCGTTGGTTGTAGGGCAAACCCTTCGTATCGGGAAGAACTACAAAGGTCGGTAAGTTGTCCGTCAGGTTGCCGAGCGCATAAGATATCCAAGCCCCCATGCAGGGAAATCCGGGCAGCAGGAAACCACTATTCATCATGTAGGTGCCGGGGCCGTGTACATTAGTCTTCGTGGTCATCGCCATGAGGAACGCCATTTCGTCCACGTGCTTTGCTTGTTCCGGAAACACGGTGCTCACCCAACGTCCAGATTGTCCATGCTGAGCAAACGCGAACGGGCTTTTCATGATCGCGCCGACCGGCCCTGTAAACCCCTCCGGTTTCTCCTTAGGGCCGAGCATTTGGCCATGCAACTTTTCCAACTGGGGTTTGTAATCAAAAATATCCATGGGGCTAGCACCGCCCGTCATGAAAAGTTGGATGATTCGTTTTACCTTCGCTGGATGGTGCGGGGTGATCACAGCACTGGTATCGCGCAGGAATAATTGAGCCAACGCGATACTCCCAAATCCACCACCGATGGTGTCGAGAAACTGCCGCCTTGAGTGATGAGAAGCTAGGCTATTCATGGCTATCGCAAACAGATTAAAAGACGGCTCAAAAAATCGAATGATCCGAAGGGAATTAAGCGAGTTGAAGAGTGTGGGTTCATTCTACAAAAAGGAACTCATTACTATTGAGCAACAGTCGACATGCCGCAGCCAAACCTTGGTTCTTGGCAAATTTTACTAGGTCATTTTGCTCCTTGGCGGTCAGGTCTCGAAGCCAAGTGAGTTGTGCCGCTCGGTTCACTTGGGCTTCTAATGTTTTAGCCTCCTTTTGCGTGCGCTGCGCCAAACTCATACTGTGATGTAATACGAAGTCGTTATTGTACAGCGTCAGTGCTTGCAGGGAGGACGCAGAAAAACCTCGGCTCGGGGAGAGTAAACCTAGGTCTGGAAAATCGAGTGTTTCCATAAACGGATCAGCAATGCCCCGCCACACGCAACGGTAGATACTGCGACGTCCAGCACCCGACTGCGACCAGTCGTAACTGGTGTAATCCAGTGCTGGGGTGAGTTGTGGTCCAGGCCCCTGTTTGAAGTGCTTTACGGCGGGGCCTCCCATTTTTAAGTCCAGTCCGCCCGAGACTGCCAGCGTCATATCGCGGTAGGCGTCCGCGTCTAGGCGGTGCCGGTTTTGTCGCCAAAGATAACGGTTTTCACTGTCGATCACGGCGGCACCATTTCGGTGCTGAGCGGATTGCTGATAGGTCGCGCTCGTCACAATCAACCGGTGCAGTTCTTTGAGCGAGCCTCTGGCATCATCACGAAACCACACCGCCAACCAGTCGATGAGTTCTGGATGAGAAGGAGTCCCTCCCATTAGACCAAAGTCGCTCGGTGTATCGCATAACCCGCGACCAAAATGATGATGCCAAACTCGATTCACGATGCTCCTCCACGTCAGCACGTTTTGAGGATCGGCTAACCAGTCTGCCAACGCCGCACGCCGACTACCTTCGTCCTTTGGATCCTTGAGCGCGAACCGTGCAGGCAAGTGGGTGAGGGCGGAGAGTGCCCCGGATTTTACAACAGCACGGGGTTTATCAAAGTCGCCACGATGCAAAAGATTCACAACCTTAGGTTCTGAAATGGTTTTGGATGGGCCAGGCGGGTTGCTATCCACAAGGTTCACCGTGGTCGCCGCTGCATAAACCACAGATTTCTCCGGAAGTTTATCCAAAGCCTGATTCGCTGTGATCCGCAGGACGTGGCCAGCAATACTCATTTGGTGAGTCTGGCTTCGGTCGGCGACGGGAATGTTCAACGCTTTCTCAACATCCATCGGGTGTATGACGACATTGGCGGCATCCTCATCTGTGCCTGAAAGACTAAAAGCCCCGATGAGATGTCCTCCTCCATGGAGTTGTTTAAGGGTAACCACCAACGAAGTGTTCGGTTTGAGAACGAGTGGTTCCTGAAGTACAAACACGGCTTGATGGGATTGACCCACGGCTGGATAAATTCCCCAAGCAGTTTTGGTATCACCATCTAGGGCGCGTTCAATCCCCCAATCTGCTTGGTTAAAATCTGCTGAAGCACGCCGAATCTTTGCCACTTTGCCCTGACTTTCACCTGCCTCGAAGACGCGCAGTTCAATTTCTGACAAGTGAAAATTCCCGTTGTCGTTACGGCCTGGTCCTCGCATCGGGAGGGAGGCATGTGCGAGAACATCGAGCCGCAGTGCGGTCAGATTGGTCAACGCAACCCTTGCAGTAATCGTGTAAGTGTCCTTATCCGGTCGCTTCCCCTCGGCAAGAAATACGTCATTAGTCGTTCGCGCTAATATCGAACCGTCGGAGGCTAAGAATGTTACGACATCAAGCGGTTGCCACCGGACGGCCCGGCCCTGCTTCTTTAACCAGCCATCGACTAACGGAGTGTTTGCTGATGACAAAAGCACCGATGCGTCGGATTTATCGACTGCGGCCACTAAAGATTTCCATCGACGGAATTCACGAGCACTGACCGGATTCTCGATGTAATACAGGTCACCCTTCAGAATCCCCGCGAACACAGCTTGCAAGGCGTAGTAATCTTCCTGCGGAATCGGATCAAACTTGTGGTCGTGACACCGTGCACAATTCGCTGTTGTGCTGACAAAAGCTGACATCGTTTGCGTCACCATATCATCGCGATCCAAGTAATCGAAAGTGATCGGCCCCGTGCTATAGGTGCTCAGGTCGAAGGTTCCAGCTCCGAGATAACCGAGCGCGGGAATCAGTGTCGTTTCCTCTGGATAAAATACATCGACCGCGAGTTGCTCACGAATGAAACGCGGCCAAGGTGTATCCCTATTGAACGCTCCGATAACATAATCTCGGAAAGGCCATGCATGATCCCGCCCGATGTCATGCTCATACCCGTGAGAGTCAGCAAAATGGATCGTATCAAGCCAATGCCTTGCCCATCGTTCGCCATACCGAGGTGAATTCAACAATCTCGCCACCAGATTTTCGTAAGCTCTGGGATTTCTATCTTGAACGAAAGTCGTCACCTCCTCGGGAGTCGGAGTCAACCCCGTCAAATCATAGTAAATTCTTCGGATCAACGTACGGCGATCAGCAGTCGGCGATGAAGTCAGTCCGTGTTTGGTGAGTTGTGCTCCGATAAAAGCGTCGATGGGATGGGGTGCCAGTTGAGGGAGCGCGGGCCTGAGCAAGGGCTGTAATGACCAGTGAGGTTTAGACGTAGAATTTCCCCCAGCCAACGCGTCGGGCCATGCAGGCCCCGCATCGATCCATTCCCTTAGCAATCGAACTTCGACCTCAGTGAGCCGAGGAGATTTACTTCCTTTCGGAGGCATTACCATGTCCTCATCCACCCCACTGACGAAACGAATGAGTGGGCTAGATTTAGAATTGTGAGGAATAATTGCAGCCTGACCACTATCGCCACCTTTAAGAGCCACATCACGGACGTCCAAGCGATAGCCATTTTTCTGTTTCTCGGAGCCGTGGCAGCCGAAGCAACTGCGTTCTAAAATCGGTCGAATCTCCAGCGCAAAATCAGGAGCGGCACTCGAGAGGTGAGGAAATCCAAAAACCAACAAAACCACCAGAGTTTCCAAGCAAGACCTGACAAATCGAATGAAACAACAAAAGCACATGAATTGACCAAAGAAACTAAGCCTCGCTGGCACCGAAGTCAAAAAAAAGCCAACAAATGCTCGAGGAAATCTTGCACTTGCTTTCTTTGACTCCTTCGTTAATGTCTTATTTCCCGTTTCCGGCCAGAGTCTGGAAACCTTTTTTGTTGAGACTTTATGCCTATAGCCAATGATATCCGCAAAGGGATGGCGATCACTTACAACGGCGACATCTGCGTTGTGCTTGACACCCAGCATCGCACTCCCGGTAACCTCCGCGCCTTTGTTCAAGCCAGCATCCGTAGTATCAAGACGGGCAAATCTTCGGATGTCCGCTTCAGTTCCTCGGAGAAGATCGAGGTCATTCCCATGATGACTCGAAAAATGGAGTACAGTTACAAAGACGGCGAGGATTACGTTTTCTCCGACCCCGAGACTTTTGAGACGGTCACGATTTCCCCTGAAGTGGTCGGTGATGGGAAGAATTATCTCGTTGAGAATGGCCTTGTTACGATGGTTTTTGTGAATGACAAGGCAGTGTCCGTGGATCTTCCCGCCAGTGTGGTTCTTACGGTGACTGATGCGCCAGAAGGTATTCGAGGTGACTCCGCAAACAATGTGCAAAAGGCCGTCGTCATGGAAACCGGGATCACAATTCAGGCACCACTTTTTATCAAAACGGGGGAGAAACTAAAGATTGATACCCGCACCGGAAAATACATGGAACGTGCTTAACTCATTCCCTTACGATTTATTTCAACGCTCGTTCCTCTCAAGGGCGGGCGTTTTTTATTTCTAACACTCCACAATCCCCTTCAGTGAACCCTTAATACTATGCCGCTCCCTGCCTCCTTCTGCCCAACTTTGGTTGGTTGTCTTTCTCAAGGCGCCGCCGGCAATCCCACCGTTGCCATGTTGGAAGCGGCATTTCTACACCATGGGATTAACGCGCGTTACATCAATATGGAGGTGACTCCCGAGAATTTGGCTGATGCCGTTAAAGGGCTTCGTGCCTCGGGTTACCAAGGGTTTAATCTGAGCATGCCGCATAAGGTGGCGGTCATCCCGTTGCTGGACGGACTTGGAGAATCGGCCGCGGCTATCGGTGCTGTGAATTGTGTGGTTCGTCGTGGAGACCGATTCATCGGCGAGAATACGGACGGCAAAGGATTTTTGAGGTCACTGTCTGATGTGGTCGATCCTAAGGGCAAAACTGTGGTGTTATTTGGTGCTGGGGGAGCTGCTCGTGCGGTTGCGGTCGAGTTGACTCTTGCAGGTGTTGGAAATCTGATTCTAGTCAACCGAACTCCGGAACGCGGTCGCCAACTGTTCAACACCATCGTTGGCAATCTCAACGGCAATGGGGAAATGTATCCTTGGGAAGGTGATTTTCAATTGCCGTCAGACGCCGATATTGTCATCAACGCGACATCCATTGGTCTTTACGACGTCGATGCCAGATTGCCATTAGCACTGGCCACGATCCAACCGCACCAGATTTTTGCTGATGTCGTTTTTAATCCGCCTTCGACGCGATTTCTTTGTGACGCTGCCGAGCGAGGATGTAAAACTATTGATGGACTCTCCATGTTGGTGAACCAAGGAGTCTTGGGGGTTCACTATTGGACCGGAGTTTGGCCCGAGGTTTCTGTCATGCATCAGGCTCTCAGTGCGGCGATGGGGTGTTGAGCCTCAGCAAGGGCTTTTAGCTGGGGACCTAATCCAATCGTCGTGTGAAGACCACGGTGGTGAAACCCGATTGCAGAAGTAGTTGTTTGAGCTGTATTTCGGCCCGGGTTCGGGCGTCCGCCAGAATTCCGTCCAACCGCGCGGCGCGGCGTAAATCTTCCACGGCTTTTTGGCGGATGTTTTGCTGCAAATCCTTATCAAACAAGCGTAGAAGCCCAGTGCTGTGTTCCAACACCTGGGTCTTGCGTTCGTCTAAATACACATCGGTAATTTGTTCCTGAGGCAATTTGATGTGGATCGTTCCTTCGTTGATTTGAATATCCAGTGGGGTCAGCTTGTTCAGGTCGATGCCCGCTTTGACGACACCGTTGGCGATCAGGATCACGCGATTTTCCCCATACCATTTTGCATCTTCAAAAACGATGACCTTTTCCAACACATACTTGATGGTCACCAATTCGGACAACGCCTGGACTTGCCGGATCACCGTGGACGTATTGAGGTAAGGACTCTTGGGGATTAAGCCTGTCAACCGTGCCAAACCTAGGCCCAGAAGCACTCCGCACACCAACAGGAGCACGGTGATGACTGCCAACATCCAGATCCTAACTTTCATCAATCCAACTTATCGAGGCCATCAACCAAGGAAAGCCCAATTCGTTACCTCGGACCGAGTAGTCCCATAGGATTCTAGAATTCTGTTTGTAGGATTGATTTAATCTCGGGATAAGTTTACGTATGAGGGATGCAAAACGACGCAGTTTACGGGCAATATCCAAACTTTCGCCCACGCCGACTTCGATCGACCCGCGCATTACGAGCCTTGATTGTAGAAACGGAGCTTTCCGCTCGTCACCTTATCTTGCCTCTCTTTGTGCGAGCGGGCAGCAAGTTGCGAGAACCTGTATTATCCATGCCCGGAGTTTGCCAGTTGTCACCCGATGAAGTGGTTCGCGAAGCCACGTTGGCGTATGAGGCAGGAGTTCCAGGCGTGATTCTTTTTGGAATTCCCGAGCGAAAAGACGCTAAAGCTTCTGGTGCTTACGCCCGCAATGGGATTGTCCAGCGGACGGTGCGTCTCTTAAAGGCGGAGCTTCCTGAGTTGCTGGTGATCACCGATGTCTGTTTGTGTGAATACATGAGTCACGGGCACTGTGGCGTTGTTGAACATGGGGCTGCTTCACCGCGAATTCTGAACGATCCGAGCTTAAAAATTCTTGCACGCGTTGCGGTGAGCCATGCTGAGGCGGGATCCGATTTAGTGGCACCGAGCGATATGATGGACGGACGTGTGCGTGCGATCCGAGGGGCGTTGGATGGTCAGGGCTTCGAGGATGTGCCGATCATGTCTTATGCTGCCAAATACGCCTCTGCTTTTTACGGTCCGTTTCGTGATGCAGCGGAGTCGGTTCCAAAATTTGGTGATCGCCGTTCCTACCAGATGGATGCCGGAAACACCAACGAGGCTATGCGGGAAGTTGCTCAGGATATTGCCGAGGGTGCGGACATTATAATGGTCAAGCCGGCCTTGGCTTATTTGGACATCGTCCGCCGCGTTAAAGATCAATTTCAATACCCCACCGCAGCCTATGCCGTGAGCGGAGAATACTCGATGATCAAGGCGGCTAGTGAACGAGGTTGGGTAGATGAGCGAGCCATCACCATTGAGTCGCATCTTGCCATGCGTCGAGCAGGTGCAGATATAATTTTAACCTACGCAGCCCGAGATTTAGCCGCGTGGTTGAAGGGGTAGGAAAATTCGGTTATTCGCCGTTACCGCTCATTTTCATGACAGTGATGATGAAGAGAGCGACACAGACTATGCCCACCACAATGCCCGTGACGACAAAGATCTTAGTGGTCTTATTATTTTTCTTCGCGAACGGGTTTTTGTCGAACTTCACCGCTTGGCTACCCGCTTGTTCCAATTGATTCAACTGCACTCCTCGGGGGATGATCTTGGTTTGATCCAGTGTTTTTTTAGCAACAGGCAGTCCCTCACCGTCCAACCGCAGTTCCACGTTTCCAACCCGAAGTGTCTGCCCGGGCTTGAGAGTGCCTTCGGTGATTTTCTCACCGTTGATAAAGGTCCCATTTGTCGAACCGAGATCTTTGATGATCACGTCGGTTCCACGCAGCAGTATCTCGCAGTGATGACTGGAGACAGAGGCCTCATCGATCTGGAAAATATTATCATCAACTCTTCCAACCGTGACGAGCTCGGTTTTGAGCTCGCAGGAGCGATCCGTGAGTCCTTGAGTCGATACAACTAACTTGGCCATAGTTTGGTTCGGTAGTGGTTAGTATGTTCGCAAGCAACACGAAGTCAAACCGTTTTCCGTATCAGAGCGATTGGTCTCCACGCCCGAAGAGGCTTTGGTAAAGATTTCATAGGCGATGTGCGGATTAGTTCTTCTCAATGAGCGTGCGAAATTCATCAAATAACGGAGTGGAATCGTGAGGGCCCGGTGATGCTTCCGGATGATATTGCACACAAAAAATAGGTTTCGATTTATGGCGTAATCCTTCAACGGTCAGATCGTTTAGATTGATACGATTCACGGCGACATCAGCCGGCAATGACTCCGGATCGACCGCAAAGCCATGGTTCTGAGCCGTGATCTCAATTTTGCCCGTCTCAAGGTCTTTGACAGGTTGATTCCCTCCACGATGGCCAAATTTCAATTTGAACGTCTTGCCTCCCAGTGCTTGGCCAAGGATTTGGTGACCTAAGCAGATTCCGAAAATGGGAATGCCTGTTTGGGTCAGTTCTTGAACGGTGCGGACGGCATACCCAAGCGCAGAGGGATCACCCGGTCCATTAGAAAGAAAAATCCCTGCGGGTTTATATTTTAAAGCCTCCTGCGCCGTCGCGGTGGCAGGGAGAACCTGCACCGTAAAACCTTTTTGACGTAGTCGGCGCAAAATATTGTACTTCATCCCAAAATCGAATGCGACGATTGGAATGTCGGCAGAACGGAGCGGAAGCCGCACATTGCGTGCGTCTGCAACGACCTGACCTCGCACGAGATCGAATTCCGCGCTCTGCGTGTCTTTTTCATCCCAAAGGAATGGTTCGCTGTGCGTGACATCTTTGACGTAATCGACTCCCTCAAGCCCGGGCCACTCGCGGGCCCGTGAAACGGCATCCTCATCAGAGATCGGTCGAGTTGAAATGAACGCCTTCATCGCTCCGCGCACACGAATTTTCTTGGTCAATGCGCGGGTATCCACGCCTTGAATCCCCGGGATTCCACTTTGCTGAAGGTATTCAGGCAGCGAAAGATCTGCCCTCCAATTGCTGACAATTGGGGAAACTTCGCGGACGACGAACCCAGCCGCATGCGCTTTCCAAGATTCCATATCTTGGTGGTTGATCCCATAATTTCCAATGAGTGGGTAAGTCATTGTAACGATTTGGCCTTTGTATGAGGGGTCGGTGAGTATCTCCTGATAACCCGTCATTGAAGTGTTGAAACAAATCTCCCCGCAGGAATCGGTCTCCGCGCCAAAACCGCGTCCTCGAAATACGCTTCCATCTTCCAATGCTAAAATCGCGTTCATGCTCATGATTGATCACCGACCGCCGGCGATGCTAAGTGGGTGGGTTGTGTGGTCAAGTGTTTCCCTAAAAAAAGCACGGTCGGAAATCCAACCGTGCCCAAACTGTTCGCTCAGACCATTGACTAACAACTCGGACTTAATTCTTTTTCAACGCCTTCAACTTTTCGATGAAAGGCCCCGGTCCACCTGCTTGATAACCCAAGGTGCCCAATTGTTTGCCCTCGCCGTCTAGAACGATAATTGTGGGGTAACCCTCGACGTTGTATTTTTTCTGCAAGGCTTCGTTGTTTTTTTTGAGAGCTTTCGCTTGGGGTTTGTTTTGTGGAAAATCTACTTCCAGCAAAATTAAATTATTCTTGGCGTAAGCAACGAAATCCTTTTGAGAAAACACTTCTTTATGCAGTTTGATGCACCAACTGCACCAATCCGAGCCTGTAAAATCCATCAACAGGAGCTTCTTTTCCTCTTTAGCCTGCTGCTGGGCCGCTTTGTGATCGGTTAACCAACCGGATTCTTTACCCTCCGCCCACACGGCCGAAGCGGTGAGACAGATTGCCAAAATAGATGACCAGATTTGTTTCATAGTTAAGCTTTCAGTTTCCTGTATTGTGCATCGAACGCATCATTTCCACAACCATTTGGATTCGTCGATTCACGATTCCTGATGATTAAGACAACTCCGCATCGAAAACTGTTCGACCGGCCACGATAGTTAACATGGTTTTTCCACGCATAGGCCATCCGTAAAAGGGGTTATTAAAAGATTTACTGCACGTGTCCTCGCGTTTGAAAATCCAACGTGTTTCTGGATTGAATACCGTCACATCTCCATCGGCTCCTAGGCGCAACGTTCCTTTATCCAGCCGCAGTAATTTGGCGGGGCCTGTTGTGAATTTTTCAACGATCTGCGGCAACGTCAACCGTCCGGAGTGGTAGAGTTGCATCAGACAAAGTGCCAACTCATTTTCCAAACCCGTGATCCCAAACGGAGCGTAATCAAACTCGACGGCCTTTTGAAAATCACAATGCGGTGCGTGGTCGCTTCCTAAAATCTCAAGCGTCCCGTCCGCCAGTCCCGCAATAATCGCTTCGCGATCCGCGTGCGCCCGCAGCGGTGGATTCATTTTAAAATTCGTGTCAAACGGAGGCCAAAATGGAAGGGGTTGACCTTCCACAAAATGTTGCCGCAAAACATCTCCGTCCTTCGCCCAAAATTCCGCGCTGCCGGCGATCGTTGCATCCGTTAACGTGAAATGATGAGGACAGGCTTCTCCAGAGATTGACACGCCGCGGCCTTTGGCCTCACGCAACATTCGCACGCTGCCTGCTGAACTCAGATGCTGACAATGAACCTGCGCTCCGGTGAGTTCGGCTAATAGAATATTCCGTGCAACAATCGTTTCCTCCCCCGCCGCAGGCCAACCGCGCAGCCCAAGCAACGCACTCCAGTAACCCTCGTGCATGACACCATCGGATACCAATGCGTAATCCTGACAATGATCCAAAATCGGCAGATCAAACATGCGTGCATACTCCAACGCACGTCGCATCAGTTCATTGTTTTGGACGCAATGACCATCATCGGTAATAGCGATCACGCCTGCTTTCTTCAGCGAACCAATCTGAGCGAGCTCCTCTCCAGCAATCCCCTTGGTGATCGCTCCCGTCACATACACATTGACCAATCCTTCGCGTGCGGCTTTTTCGTGGATCAACGCAACAGTGCCAGCATTATCAATGGAGGGTGAGGTGTTGGGCATGCACAGGATCGAACTAAAACCACCACGCGCTGCCGCCCGTGTTCCCATCGCGATGGTTTCTTTTGCAGATTGCCCAGGCTCGCGCAAATGCACATGCGAATCGATCAATCCGGGGCAAACGACGCATCCGCTCACGTCCCGTCGCGTGACAACGGCTCCAGCTTTGGCTCGGGCCTCCGCTCCGATCGCGGAAACCTTGCCATCTAGGATGAGGACATCAGCCGTGGCATCCACCCCGCTGCTTGGGTCGATCACTCGTCCGTTCTGCAGTAAAATTGAATTCACCATTCAGATATTCTGTTCGCCAAACCGTTATGCACAGCTTCGAGAAAAAAAACTGGCTGTCCCGCCGCAATTACCTTCTCAATCTACCCAAAGCACGATTGACAAGGCAAGTGTGGAGGCTAAGATATCAGAGTTAATGCGGGTGTAGCTCAATGGTAGAGTTCCAGTCTTCCAAACTGGCCACGCGGGTTCGATTCCCGTCACCCGCTCCATATCTGCCTGTGTGGTCTTTTCTGAGTGATAAACCATGAGTTCTATGCCGAGAAAAATTTCTTCGATAGCTCCAGAATGGTGGGATTATACCACGATTGATGATGAGTTGGTACGCGATGCCGCGGCGTTGACCCCCCAGAGTATGGCTCGGCTATCGCGACCTGGGTTTCGTGTCGTTTTTTATGACACACTGGAGGATTTTTATCTGGCCGAAGCGTTGGAGTATCTTGAGGCATGGAAGCAAAGCACGGCTGACAACCCCGTCGGCATTTGTGGTCCCATCGGCCCCACCGAACAACTGCCGCTGGTGGCTCGAATGGTGAATGCGTTGCAGATGGATGTGCGTGAGGGGCATTTTTGGGGTATGGACGAATGGGTCGTGGACGGACGCGAAGTGCCACCCACGCATCCGCTTTCGTTTGAAAAAGCAGATCGTGAGCTTTGCATCGAACGGATCAACCCACGTTTCAGGATGGGCAATGCACAGCTACATTTTCCAAAGGCCGACACGAAAGCGTATCGAGCGACATGGAATGCGGGGATCCGCTGCGCGGTGATGCAAGGAGGGCAGGGGGATGTGAAGCATTGGGCTTTTAATGATCCGGTTCGTCGTCGTGGCAGTTATAAAAACGCACCACCTACGGCTGATGAGTTTTTGAAATTATCCACTCGAGTGGTCGATCTGCATCCGCTAACCATCGCACAAAATGCACGAACAAGCGGCGGTGGCAATATTGCATTAGTCCCCACGCAGGCCGTGAGCGTTGGGCCAGTGGAGACTTGGAAAGCCGACAAGGTATCCATCTGGCATGCAGGAAATCATGACAATCCTTTTGGTCAACGTCTGACTTGCTTGATGGTGGCCAAGAAGTTGGTGGACACCTCTGTCCCCATGTCCCTCCTAGGTTTGCATCCCAATGTGCAATTCAACTATTTCCGCCCGGGGGTGGGAACCTGCCAAGTAAAGATGCGTTGATTGAACGCGGCTCACGAAAGGCTACTGAGGCTTTACCGCATTCACCGTTTTGAGGCGTAGGATTGCCGAAACGGGATGATGATCACTCGGGAATTGTCCGTTGCGTGAAAAAACCACGGTTTCCGCTTGGTCGCACTCCCAGTTTCCTCGTGTTAATATCCAGTCGATGCGGGCCGTGCCGAGCTGTTTCCCCTTGAAATCGTGGTACGTATTTAACCCATCGTTCTGACGTGTCTTTGCATACTCCCACACATCGTTTAAAAAATTGCCTTCGGTCAGGATTTCGTGAGTTTTTTCTGTGCCCGGCACGGAGTTAAAATCGCCTAGCAGAATCATTGGCAACCCATCAGATGCCAGTTGGGTCGCTCGTTCACGGATCAATCGTGCCCCCTTTTCTCGAGCTAGAGAGATCGCGTGATCCAGATGCGTATTCATGACCGTGAACAGTGCGCCGTTCGATCGTTGCTTAAACTTCACCCAAGTCACCATCCGGCGGTTGGTGTTTCCCCAGTGGGCGGATGCGATCACATTTGGTGTGTCGGACAACCAAAAATGGTCGAACTCAACCGGTTCAAACAAGGCCTTTTTGTAAAAAATCGCCATGAACTCCCCTTGGCTTCCGCCATCACGACCTAGTCCGATCCATTCATACTCCGGCTGATCCAAAGCGATATCCTTCAATTGGTGGTACAAACCTTCCTGAGTTCCCATGATGTCCGGCGCAGCGTTCGTGATACATGCCCGCATCACCGGCCGTCGCTCAGTCCAAGAGTTCGGTGGTTTAGTGCTCGCATAGCGCAGGTTAAAAGTCATGACCCGCAGCTCGAGCGGACTCTGAGCGAGCGCAGTCGGTTTTCCTATTAAGATCAGAAAACAAACCAGAATTAAAGCGAGCACAGAAAGTTTGTTGCATCGAGAAGTGGTCAAAGATTTCATTCTTAGAGAGTGATTGTTCCTTAGAATTTTTGCAACTCGATCCGTGTAAAAAAGTTGGTGCATTCTTCGGAGTTTTCCGCACACTCTGCCCATGTTGAAACACCAGTTGATCCATCCACGCATCAATGAAATTTTAGGACGAGGTGGTCATCATTCTCAGATTCTGATTGCTGATGGTAACTATCCCGCCTCCGCCAAAAAAGGACCCAATGCAGAAGTCGTCTGCTTAAACCTTTCTCCAGGTTTGGTAACGGTGGAACAAGTGCTACGTGCGATTCTTAGCGCGGTCAATATTGACTGCGTGAATACGATGGGAATTCCGAGCGATGACTCTTACGCGCAAGCAGGCGATCCCCCAGTGTGGAATGATTTTCGTCGGGTCCTGAGTGAAGCAGGTTTGAACTTGGAGTTGGTGCCTATTTCAAAGTGGGATTTCTACAAACAGGTCGAATCGCCGGATCATATTCTCACCGTCCAAACAGGCGATCAAGCCCTGTGGGCGAATGTCCTCTTAACGATGGGGTGCCGGACTG
>WBXJ01000012.1 GCA_008933045.1 Verrucomicrobiota bacterium | reverse complement strand
TTCCAAAAGTGAAGCGGCCCGCGAGCACGGAAGGCGAGACCAACAGAAGTGAGCCTATCGCTAAAGCGAGATGGAGTCCGATGAAGGATAAGTTTGTTTTCAACAATGACTCAGATTGCAAATTTGACGAAGATTCGGCAAGCCTTGAGTAAAAATCAAGCAACACCCTCTTGGACGGCTCGCTTGGCTTGTGGGTGTTGTTGGGGTAGGGTGGGCATTGTGAACATGCGCTGCTTATGGTTGCTGCTTTTGCTCCTTTTAGGGTGGAGGGAACTTCGCGCTCAAACCTTCACTGTTGGCACCTATAACGTGGAAATGTATATCGAGCGAGGCTTTGGTAATGTGCTTCCAAAAACTGCTGCTGCGAAGGCTCGAGTGCAGGAAAGTATCGTTGCGTTGCAGGCAGATATCCTGGCGTTGCAAGAAATAGGAACGACAAATCTTCTGATAGAATTACAAAATGCTCTCGGAAATCGTGGGTTGAACTATCCGTATTGGGAGTTTGTTTATGGCTCTGATACAAATCTGCATCTGGCTTTGCTCAGCAGGTTTCCGATCGTGGAGAGGCGGCCGCGTGTGTCGGATGCGTTCCTTTTGAGTGGACGGCGGTTTTTTGTGAGTCGCGGTTTTTTGGAGGTCGATGTGCAGGTGAATTCTGGTTATCGATTCACTCTTCTCGCGGCACATTTGAAATCGAAGCGGCGATCGTTTCTCGCGGATGAGGAGGAGATTCGTGAGCAGGAGGCAATCTTGCTGGGTGAGCGTGTGAAGCGTTTGTTGGCCGGGGATCCTCAGCGCAATGTGGTCGTGCTGGGGGACTTCAATGATTACAAGAGCACTCAGTCGGTGAAGACGTTGCTGGGAAAGGGGAATACGAGTCTTGTGGATACGCGACCTTCTGAACGACGGGCAAATTCTAGAACGAATGACGAGTTACGCAACGTGGCTTGGACTCATTTTTTTGTCAGGGACGATGTTTACAGTCGAATTGATTATATTTTTCTTAGCCGTGGCATGGCCCGTGAGTGGGTCCGCGATGAGTCCTATGTGTTGGCTCGTCCCGATTGGTTCGAGGCATCGGATCATCGACCAGTCGTTGTCCAGATTCAGTCTGTGGATCGCTGAGCTTGATCGGGGCTACTCGTTGCTCAGTAATGAGGACTTGTTTTGATCCGACCCTAAGCTGCGGATGGCGAAGGTTTTGAAGGAAATGACAAAGCTGACGGAGAAATCATCCTCGCTCTGTCGATAGTCCCGGAGGCGAAAGGTGAGAGCACCAGTCCAACTGCGAAAATCTCGGTAGATCGTGTAAAGCTGATCTTCCATTTTTCCATCGCGAGCCTCGAAATGGTGTGACATTCGGAACCCCCAGTTCTCGTTGAACTTGTAATAAAAAGAATCGTAAAAGGTGTTGTTCTCGGAATTTGGACCGAAGTCTGAATTTTGACGAAAATACCGTTGCCCAAGCCGGACACTCCACACATCGTTAGGGCTTAAAAGGATGGAGTGATTGGCGGCGTTCAACTGATGTTGGCGGTCGTTATACCGGAGTTCGGACCTCAAAGTGACCCAGTTGCGGGGCATGAACTCAAGGCTGGAATAAATATCGGAAAGTCGAGTTTGTTGATCGTTCGGATCGAGACGCAAATCGGTCACGAGCGCCGATTGCACCAGATTGACGACTTGTCCATCGCGTTTGGTCTGGATTCTATTGCGAAGCCCCATCCGGATCACATTCTGGCTATCAATCGAATCAATCTGATTGTAATCCGGATAATCAATCGGCAAAAGGCTGAGGCTAGGGATTTCGGTGTCGAACTGAGGAAGGCGGTTGGGGCGGACGTTTGGTTCGGGCACAAAAACGTAGTTGAGTGAAGGCTCGATAATGTGGCGTAACCCATCGACATCGAACATGGAATTCTTAGTTTCACTCAAAATGCGTGAAGCCTTAAAGGAAGCTTCGGCACCCGTATTGAAAACGAAACGATTCTCGGAATCGAAGGTGGCAATCTTGCTCTCGGTCTCGCTGTAATGAGTGACACGGCCACCAATCCGAGGAGTGAGGTTGAGCCATCCAAAATAAGTTTGAGGTGCTAGGAGTTGATGGTAACTATCCGCGCGGGCTGCGGCATAATTGGTGTTGATTCCGCTCCCTTGTCGAAATCGGAGGTAGGCGAACGAACTATCGCTGTCGTAAAAAAAAGGCGTCTCACCGAGTTGTTGACGTGCCCCGGCCAGACGGATGTCCGGCAGGCGTTCGATAGTTTGAGAAAAATTGTTGACCTGAGGTTGGGCGAGAAAATCTAGGCTCAGGTTGGACCAGAGCTGATTGACCTCTACAAAAGAAATCGGCTGAGAATTTGTAAGGTATTGGGGTTCAAAAAAATCACGAACCGTAAACACGTCGCTTTGTTTACGAATGGAAGCTTTCGCCGTGAGGTTCGTATTCAGCATGACTTGATAGTCAAACTTGAGCCGGTACCGATCCTCCGTGATGGGCACATTCTGTTGATCGAATCCGGGGTTACGGTCGGAGGTCTGATAGTAGGAGAAATTGCCTCGCCCATGATGACCGAGATCGTAAGTCAACTCCGGGCCGAACCCGACCCCGCGTTTGGCCCGGTAATCGAGATCCATCACGATTTCAAAACGGTCATCGAACTTATAAACGTATTTGTTAAGCGCGTAAGGCCCGAACCTGCTTCGGTATCCGGGTTGCGTGACAAAAAAACGTGCATGCGGCTCGAGAGACCGACGGAAGTAGGGAAACCACAAGATCGGGACGTTTCCGAGGTAAAGCGTGGCATCCCGAGCCTCCACCGATTTGCCGAGGATCACCTTCACGGATTTGGCACGAATTCGGAAACTGGGTTCCGCGAGATCATCCGTGGTGACGAAGGCGTTTTGAGCGATCTGGGTCGTGTTGGTCGTCGTCGTTTCTAGGCTAACTCCGCCCACGAAAATGTTTGCGATGCCGGCACGAAATTCGTCGGTTTTGATTTCGTTCGTTTCAAAATTGTATTCGAGATGCTCACCTTTCCAATAGGTGCCGTCGCGTTGCAACGTCACCGCGCCCTCCGCAATCACGACTTTGGTGAGATCGTTGACACGGACGGTTTCGGCAGTCAACGCCACGTTTCCGTAGCGGACGATGACCCCGTTCGTGCCGACCCACGTATTCTGATCCATAAAGTGAAGGATCTCACTCTCTGGGCGTAGGTTTTCGATTTGCAATGCGACATCGTCAATCGATGCGTCTCCCAGCACTCCAAGGTGAATGCTAAGTAGACAGACGAAACTTATCAGGGCCCGCGTGAATCGATTTTGCATTGGCTTAATCAACTGTAGGGAAAGAGTGGGCGTGGTGCAATCCTTCGTCAGCTTCGCGCAGTTTTTTTTGGCGACGCTGCTTTCGCGCCACGAAAGGCGTTCTCACTCGCAATAAAAAACAGGACGAGTTGCCTACGTCCTGTTTTTCTGAACCGTAAAAAGAATTAAGCGTTGTAAGTGCTCGATGAAACATCTCCACCGCGGCCTGTCCAATTGGTGTGGAAAAACTGGCCACGAGGCTGATCGAGACGCTCGTAAGTGTGTGCACCAAAATAATCCCGTTGAGCTTGGAGCAAGTTCGCAGGAAGGCGAGGGTTGCGGTAGGCGTCAAAGAAATTGAGTGCAGTCGAAAAGGCTGGGGTAGGAATCCCTTTTTTGGCGGCGGTAGCCACAACGTTGCGCCAAGATTTCTGCGCCTTTTTGATTTCGGCACGGAAAAAATCATCGAGCAAAAGATTGTTGAGGTTCGGCTTGTTATCGAATGCCTCTTTGATTTTGCTCAAGAAACGGCTCCGGATGATGCAGCCTCCACGCCACATCAACGCGATTCCGCCGTAGTTAAGTTTCCAATTATTCTCCTTAGCAGCAGCCCGCATGAGCATATAGCCTTGGGCGTAAGACACGATTTTTGAGGCGTAGAGTGCTTGTCGAATGTCTTCGATAAACTTTTTGCGATCGCCGGAAATGGCGGGCCGTGGCCCTTTGAGTTTACGCGCTGCGGCGACGCGCTCTTCCTTCAACGCAGACACACAACGGGAATAAACAGCTTCGGCCATCAGCGTGATGGGAACCCCAAGGTCCTGCGAGGAAATAACGGTCCATTTGCCCGTGCCTTTTTGTCCTGCCGTATCGAGGATTTTATCCACGAGCGGCGAACCATCCGCGTCCTTGACTGCGAGAATGTCACGCGTGATTTCGATCAGGTAGGAATCCAGTTCGCCCTTGTTCCATTCACTAAACACTTCGTGCATCTCGGGCGCGGTCATACCTAGCCCAGCCGACATCAAATGATAGGCTTCACAAATCAACTGCATGTCGCCGTACTCGATGCCGTTGTGAACCATCTTTACATAATGGCCCGCCCCGTTTTCTCCCACCCAATCACAGCAGGGAACTCCTCCTTCGACTTTTGCAGACACGCTCTGGAAAATATCTTTTACATGCGCCCACGCGGCGGGCGATCCCCCGGGCATGATGCTCGGACCTCGACGCGCACCTTCCTCACCACCGGAAACACCCGTGCCGATAAAGAGCAATCCTTTGGACTCTAAATATTTCGTCCGACGATCCGTGTCTTGGTAGAGCGAATTTCCACCGTCGATAATAATGTCACCTGCCTCCAAGTGAGGCACGAGTTGCTCGATGAACTCATCCACCGCTGCTCCCGCTTTGACGAGCATCATCACGCGACGTGGCCGTTTGAGTTTCGCCACCATTTCTTCGATCGAGTGCGCTCCTTGAACTTTCGTGCCCTTGGCTTCCTTATTAAGAAAGTCGTCCACCTTCGAGGTTGTGCGGTTGTAAGCAACCACGGTGTAACCATGATCATTCATGTTCAGAATCAGGTTCTGACCCATAACGGCCAAGCCAATGAGAGCGATATCTGCTGTAGGTTCCATGTATATTTTGAGAACTAAACTCAAGCCAGACGATACAAAAGGCAAGCCACGTCGTCAGCAGTTTTTTAAACCTAGGTTGCGGATGGTTGACTATTAGCTTGCGGGGGAGGATTGGTGGACTATTCTAGTTTTAATCGCATGAGCAGCAACGAACCACCTGCTGAGGAGCTTGGCTCTTCGGTTATCTCGCCGCGTTGGCCGATTTTCCTTGGGCTTATCGGCCCTGCAATTATTTCAATTTTCGTGGTGCGTTATAGCACTTGGGATGCCGCTCCCAATGTTGCTCTTTGTTCGAGCATTGCGGGCGGAGTGGTCTGCACTTTGTTTTCGCTGCTGCGCCGACCGATTGCGGTGTGGAAAAAACTTCTATTGGCTATTGTGTTGCTGCCAGTTTATTCGCTAGCGAGCCTTATCATTGCTATGTTTGGCTGCAGCATTGCCGGATCTACTAGGTAATTTTTTTCCCAATGTTCCGCGATTGGAATTAAGAGATTTAGATGTCGATCATTTCGCTGACTCCCCCCGCTTTTGCTCTGGCTGATGAGTTGTTAAAACGCACTCGGTCTCGTTGTGTTGTGTGTCACTTGCCCTGTGCTGCGGAGGTCTGGCGCACTGGCGGGATTGCTTCGAAGGTTTTTCTGAAGCGCGTTTGTCCTGAACACGGCGAAACCAGCGTTTGTATTGCCTCAGACGCTCGGTTTTATTGGCTCGCCAATGGCAAATCGGAGAATGCGTGTGGGTCCCCTCGGTGCTGTGAGTCTGCGGACGGCTCAACTTCGGGAACGTTGGGTCTGAATGCGGATCCGGGGGAGGCTCTTGGGGTGATTGAAAAGCTTTCGACCTGCCTAGCGTTGATCGAGATTGTGAACTCCTGCAATTTGAGTTGTCCGACTTGCTACGCTGATTCTCCGCGACGCACTCATGAGGATGTCGATGCCATTCCGTTGGAGTCGATCAAGCATCGAATCCAGGGAGTGATTGATCGCAAGGGCACCATCGAGATTCTCCAACTCTCCGGCGGTGAACCCACTTTGCACCCGCAGTTTTTCGAGTTGCTCCGTTGGTTGCAGGATCATCCACAGATTGATTACGTGCTCCTCAATACGAATGGAGTTCGGATTGCGAATGATGAGACGTTTGCGCGGCAACTCGGGGAAGCGTTTTGCTACGGAAGGTTTCAGCTTTACCTCCAGTTTGATGGGGTGCAACAAGCGGGCCAACAGTTCCTCCGAGGTGCGGATCTGCGCGAGATTCGTGAGCGTTGTCTCGAACGTTGCCGAACTATGAGTTTACCGGTCACGTTGGCGATGACGGTGACGCAGGAGAATTTACCATTCTTGTGGGAGTCGATTGAGTTCGGTTTGCGCTGGCCGAATGTGCGCGGCATTTCGTTTCAACCCCTTTTTACCAGTGGACGAATTCCACGATCGCTTTCGGCTCAGACTTCGACTCGACTTAACACGGGCGACATCATCCTTGCTGCAGTAGAGCAATCGCGGAGTCGGTTGCGGTTTGAGGACTTTACCCCCTTGCCTTGCGGGGATCCGAACTGTGCGACTATTGGTTATTTGCTCAAGGTCGGGGGTGAGGTGCGGTCGGTGAGCGATTTTGTGGACTTTTCAAAGGTTCAAGATTTTCTTGGCACAAAAATCCGTTACAAGCTTGAGGATCTAATGAAGTGCGGCTGCGATTCCGAGCCTCTCGGTGAGTTGCTGAAACAATTTGAGCTTGATGAGACGCATACATTTCGGTTGCTGATAAAGCCTTTTATGGATGCAGGGACGTGGGACGAGGATCGTATCGACCGGTGCTGCACTCATGTGATTCGACCCGACGGGCAGCTTGATTCCTTTTGCCGATATTACTCGGGTTTTGCGGACTGTAAAACCGCTTAACAATCGTTTGGAATTCCAATGACATCGGCAAACTCCACGATTTACGGATGGCTGATGCTCGCCGGAATTGGTGTAACTTTGCTTTTCTGGTGCCGTTTGGCGAGGCGCGATGATCGGTTGATGCTGGTTTATATTGCCGCGCTGACGGGTGCATTTTTAGGTGCCAAGGTGGTTTATCTTGGAGCCGAGGGGTGGATCCACTGGTCCGATGGGGATCGATGGATCCGGTGGGCGACTGGAAAATCAATTACGGGTGCGTTGCTTGGGGGTTATGCAGCGGTGGAAATTGCGAAACGCCTGTTAGGTTACACCCTGGTGACGGGTGATTGGTTCGCGGTGATTGTGCCCGTGGGAATCATGTTGGGTCGGGTGGGTTGTTTATTTCAAGGTTGTTGCCTGGGGCGGGTGTGCGCGGAGGATTGGTACACGCTGAACGATGTGGGAGGTGTTGCGCGTTGGCCTGCGGTCCCTGTGGAGTTGGGATTTAATGCCTTGGTGCTCATCGTGATTTTGGTATTGCGTTGGAAAACGATTTTACCTTCTCAACTTTTCCATCTTTATCTGGTGGCCTATGGCGTGTTTCGGTTTGTGCATGAGTTCTTTCGCGCCACGCCGCAACTCATAGGGTGGTGGACTGGTTATCATATCGCGGCGCTTGCCTTGGTTTTGCTCGGGGGATGGGGGTTTGTTTTGCGGCAAAAAGCTCCGGAAAGTGCGCGACAACTTGCGAAATTCAAATAATCGGCGAGCTTACTGGCATTTCGTGCCTGTTTTTGGTATTTTTCGCAGGTTTCGATGAATGATCGGAGGCTAGGTAACAGATTATGACAAACGGATCAGATTTAGCGGATGGAACAGACGATGGTGGGAAGACTACGGAGATCGTGGTGACTTCTGCCCAGTGGGACGAGTTGAAGGCGCAGGTTGCCAAGGCCACGGAGACTTGGGAACGGTTCGTGCGGCTGAACGCCGATTTTGATAATTATAAAAAACGCGCGATCCGTGAGAAGTCGGAGGCCATCAAGTATGCGAATGAGTCGTTGCTCGAGCGGCTGATCCCTGTGCTCGATAATTTTGACATGGCGATGTTGTCGGCAAATAGTCCGCAGGGTGTCAGTGTGGATTCGCTGAAAACCGGCGTCACGATGATTTCTACTCAAATGCGTTCGGCATTGAATGACGCTGGCTTGGAGGAAATCCATGCGGAGGGTCAGGTGTTTGACCCCAATTTGCATGAGGCGGTTTCACATCAACCGAGTGCCGATGTACCCGAGGGGAATGTGCTCCAGCAATTACGGAAGGGTTACAAGTTGCGTGATCGCCTTGTGCGGCCCGCCACGGTCGTCGTCGCGAAGAAAGCTGACTAAGCAACTCCATGGCGAAACGCGATTACTACCTCATCCTAGAGATTGAACGCTCGGTTACTGCCGAGGAGATTAAAAAAGCCTATCGCAAGATGGCTGTCAAATTTCATCCGGATAAGAACCCAGGCGATAAAACCGCCGAGGACCGATTTAAGGAAGTGGGTGAGGCTTACGAGATTCTGAGCGATCCTCAGAAGCGTGGTGCCTATGATCAGCATGGTCACGACGCATTTGATCCCCGTGCGCGGGCAGGGGCTGGTCGTGGTGGATCTCACGATCCGTTCGATCTTTTTCGTGAAGCCTTTGGAAACTCCGGTGGTGGAGGTGGAAGCGGGGGCAGTATTTTTAACGATCTTTTTGGTGGGGGCGGATCTCGCCAAGATCCCACAGGGCCGCAGCGTGGCGCAGATTTGCGTTACGATATGGAGATTTCGTTTGAGGAAGCGGTGTTGGGTTGTGAGAAGGAAGTTTCGCTTACCAAGCCCGACGTGTGTGAACCGTGCCGAGGCTCAGGAGCGGAGCAAGGCTCGGGCCGTAAGTCCTGTCAGACTTGTGGAGGTCGGGGGCAGGTGGTGTCTGCGCGGGGTATTTTTAGCATCGCCCAGACCTGCCCGCGTTGTCAGGGAGCAGGACAAACGATCGAGAAACCCTGCCAGACTTGCAAAGGTGCGGGTAGACGCGAACGCTCGACGAAGGTGAAGCTAAAAATCCCAGCCGGCGTGGACACTGGCGCACGCCTGCGTTCCACCGGTAATGGCGAAGGCGGCGTGAGGGGGGGGAGCACTGGGGATCTTTACGTGGTGCTTCATGTCAAGGACCACGATATTTTCCAGCGCGAAGGGGATGACTTGATCTGCGAGGTGCCGGTGCAGTTTGCTGATGCAGCGTTGGGTGGAGAAGTCGAGGTGCCCACCTTGACTGGTAAGACGACGATTAAGGTGCCTGCTGGAACGCAGAACAATTCGATGTTTCGCTTAAAAAACCGAGGCGTGCGAAATGTTCAGGGTCACGGGGTAGGGGATTTGCATGTCAAGATACAGATCGAAGTGCCTACTCGTTTGAATGCGGTGCAGAAAGCAAAACTGGCGGAGTTCTCGGCCCTTTGCGATGCGCATGTCAGCCCCATTAGCCAAGGCTTCTGGGAGAAAGCAAAAAAGCTTTTCCGTTAACCCGACGATTCCATGCACCGGGTGTTTATTGAACCAGCACTCTCGGCACACGAGTTGATCGAGCTTTCAGAACGCGAGAGCCATCATCTTGTGAGGGTGCTTCGCGCTCGCGAGGGGGAACGGGTGCAGGGGTTGGATGGTGCCGGTCATCGGCTGGATGCCATCGTGCATTCCATCTCCAAACGATCCGTTATCCTGCGCGTGGAACAACGCCACATCGCGCCTGAGTTGACGGCGCACATTACCCTGTTTCAAGCCATTCCCAAGGGTAAGAACATGGAGTGGATTATCGAGAAAGCTACCGAGCTTGGTGCTCGCCGCATTGTGCCGTTGTTAACGGATCGGACGATGATGCGACCGGATGCCTCCGATCGCCGACAGAAGGTGGAAAAATGGACAGCCACCGCGATCGATGCGATCAAACAATGTGGTTCCCCGTGGTTACCGAGGATCGAGGCACCGCTTTCCTTTGTGGCGGCTCTTCCTGAGGCGGGGTCAGCGGATCTTTCGCTCCTAGGCACCTTCGCGAGCGATGCTCGACATCCCCGAAGTGTCATCGAGGAGTTTACCAAGACTCAAGGCCGTCGCCCGTTGTCTTTTGCGGTGTGGATCGGGCCGGAAGGGGACTTTACCGAACCTGAGTTAGCTTCGATCCGAGCGACCGGCGCACAACCCATTACCCTCGGCCCTCTGGTCTTACGCGCTGAAACTGCTGCCCTCTACGCGCTCTCGGTATTGAATTACGAGACTCAAGCCTGAGCCGTGTCAACGTCGGTTCTGGGGAGCAGTTTTCCGGGTCTGTTGAAGAGCTTCCTTGGTCTCTGCTTGCAGCAGTTCCAGTTCTTCCTTCAACTCCAATTTGTCACTGCGAGCCATTCGATCAATAAACAAAATACCTTGCAGATGATCATACTCATGTTGAATCGCACGGGCGAGAAGGCCGCCACACTGAAATTGAATCGGGTCACCGCGTTCGTTCAGGGCACTCACGCGAATCGATTCAGGGCGTGTGATTTCGGAATAGATTTCCGGAAAACTCAAGCAACCCTCGGATCCTTCGACAGGAGGTCCTAGCGGGGTGATCTGAGGATTGATCAAGGTGAGAGGCATGATGGATTCCACGTCTGCTGGTTGACCACCCAACTCCAAAGTCGAAGGTCGATCCTTTAAGCCTCTTAGGTCGATAATCGCGAGTTGCAGCGCGTGGCCGACTTGCTGCGCTGCGAGACCAATGCCATGTGCATCATACATGGTCTCAAACATATGCGTGATCAACGTCTGGATTTCCGGAGTAAACTTCTGGATGTGCACGCCTTTTTTGCGCAGCACTGGGTTTCCATATTTTGTGATTGTGAGCACCATACAGATTTATAAAACGGTTCGGCTTGAATTAGGCATCAGGCCAAGTCCTCATCATTTCCGCCAGATTTTCCAACGTGGGAGAATTTCCCGTGCGCACGTAGTAACCGCTGGCCGTTACGCCGGTTAAAATACAGGCCGCATTGGACAGGTCGAGCAGTTTGCCCAAGCAGAAGGCGGAATTAAAATGATCGCCTGCTCCTGTTGTGATGACGGGTTTTCTGATGATTGGGCCCGCGATGGTATCAAGGTGTTCTTTCGTTACCGCCACGGCGTATGAAACGGGATGCACCACCAACGAATCAATCTCGAGCGTGTCAAAAAGCTGTTGAGTCAACACCGCCAATCCGGCGGCATCCGCTGTGGGACGATGAAAACCCAGCACCGCACCAACTTCCTCCGCCTCGTTCTCATTCAGCCCAAGGATCACTTTAAAATGCTTCTGAAAGCGCGTAATGAGATCCATCGCATGACGGATGTCCGCAGGTGGACGTTTTTGTGGATCCGCGAGATCGAAAAAAATGAAACGCCGTTGCCCCTCCAACTTGGGGCATAACTCTGTTAGCAACGACTCCCAAATCTCGCTCATGAACGGGATCATCGTCCAGTTCACAAAACCCACGAGACTCGACTGCGCTAAGTGTTGTTGGAAGAAATCTCGCCCCAACCTTGCCTGCAGGTTCGCCCAATGAATCTCCGCGAGCGGCGTGTGTTTGCCAAGCATCAGCTTGCCGTCCATGAACTCAATCGCATCCGTGTGCCCGGGAGGCGCGATGGAATGTACTGTGGCCTTGCGGGAAAAATCTTCGAACACCGGGTGTAAATTGGGGTAACCTAACCCGCCCACATACGTCACCTGAAGCCCAAGCGTCGCCAACGCATTCGCCATGATCGGGCCGTTTCCACCCAACTTCGTCCGCACGGTCACCAGTTCCAGATTGGCACTTTTTCCTGCTGCTTCTGCAATCCGATGACCCAACGCGGCCAAGGTGGGGATCGCGCTGAACGAATCCACCGAGGTGCGGACATCGACAGCATGGATAATCTCATCGACAAAACCATCTAGCCCAATGAACGCAGAAAGTGCGGAGAGTTTGCCCGTGTGAGATTCGAGCGCGAGCGCGGTGTGTTTGCGAAGATCAGAAATGTTCATCAAAATAAAACCCATCCACCCATCGGGTGAGACGGACAACCATCAATCGATCCGCACCCCTAGAATCCCCATGACCCGTTCGAGATCATCATCACTAAAAAACCGAATCTCCACAGCCCCTTTACCCTTGCGATAACGCAACATGACCTTGGTTCCAAAGTGTTCCTGCAACCGCGTCTGTAAGGCGTTAACGTGGACATCCGGTGAGTGTTTGGAAGACGGCAATCGTTTCGCCCCACTCCCCGAGATATGCAACTGCGCCACCACCTCCTCGGTCTGGCGCACACTCAGGCTCTCGCGAATCACCCTCCCAGCCACCATCGCCTGATCCTGCGCCGAGTCCAACCCCAGAATCACCTTCGCATGTCCCACCGAAAGCTCACCTCCGCGAACCTGCTGCTGAAGGCCCTGCGGCAACTGGAGCAATCGCAACGCATTCGCCACCGAAGCACGACTCTTTCCCACACGAGCCGCGATCTCATCCTGCTTCAACTGAAACTGTTGAATCAACTGCGCATAACCCGCCGCTTCCTCGATCGCGTTCAAGTTTTCCCGCTGCAAATTCTCAATCAGTGCCAACTCAAGCACCTTGCGATCATCCGCCACACGCACCAGCACAGGTAACTCCGTCAGTCCCGCTAACTGTGCGGCACGCCAGCGACGTTCACCCGCGATCAACTCGTAACCATCGCCAACCCGCCGCACCAACAGAGGTTGTAACACTCCCTGCGTACGAATTGAGTCAGCCAATTCCGCGAGGGTTTCGGACGAAAAATCACGCCGAGGTTGGAAAGCGCACGGATGCACCTTTGCCAACGGAACGATCTCCACCCGTTCGCGGAGATCCACCAACGTGGGAGAGAGTGGAGAGACCAAGGCGGAAGATGACGCAGCGGATTTATCACTAGATGAAATCCCGCCCATCAAAGCTCCCAAACCCCGTCCCAAAGCAGATTTGGACATGGGTCAACATTGTCTAAAACCGCTTAAAAAAGTCAATTCAGGCTTTCACCCCCTTAAACCATCAAAATCGACGCCCGAGAGAGGCGAACGAAATGAACGGAGGAAGCTGACGTATAGGTGTAGAAAAGATATTAAGGAAGCGATTTTTCCAGGCAGGTGGCTAAGGCTTGGGCGGCGTCGGTGGTTTTCTTTTGGAAGGCTAGGAGTTCGATGATGAGGCGGGGTGATTTGATGAGGAGCCAGCTCATTTTTTTGTAATTCACGTTTTGATGGTTGTTCATCAACAAGGTGAAATCTAATGGCAAATCATCATGGGCACTGTCGCAGATGCTGCGAATGGTCGCGCTCGGGATTCCTAGATCGCGACAGTGATCGCGGATGGTTTCTGATTCCATTTCGACGATGTCCATTCCGGTGTAGCGCCAGAGGCGTAGTTTTTCTTCGGAGGTGATGGCGACGCGGTTTGCGCAAAAAAAGGTGGCACGTTTGGCTCCAGATTCGTTGAGTTTCGACTCTAACGGAGTGTTCGTATCGGCATCAAAAACAACGTCGCTTTCGGAGAAGATCGGGTTTAATCCACCGGCAAATCCGCAGGTCACCACGAGGTCGGGTCGGTGGGAGGCGCAACGGTTCTCGATGACGCGTGCGGCGTTGTTGCGGCCCATGCCGGTGAAGACGACTTTTTGGTGGGGCTTGGGTTTGAAGAATTTGGCTTCCTCGCGGACGGCAAAGCAGACCAATACATTGAGCGGGGCAGGAGTTGGCTCTTCGGGTTGTGGGATCATTGTTTGTAAGGGTATGGATTAGCGTGGTTCGTGGATGACCGTGAGTTGATCGATTACGATTTTGTTGAGGACCTGTTTGATGCCGCTGGGCCAGGCGATTGTGAGGCTTTCGACGTGGGTGGCTGTCCCTAATCCTAAAGTCACAGGTAGTTCGGATTGCGATAAATAGCCTCGAGTGGGCATCACCTGTTGACGGAGGGTCTTGGCTCCAACTTTGGCGGTGATCCAAGCACCGATGGCGTCGCGGTTGGATTTGGTTCCTACCAACTTGATCTTCAGCCAGTGGTGGGATTTCGGCAGGTCATTACGAAATAGGCGCACGGGGCCGTTGAGTTGAGTGACGAGCACATCCAAATCGCCATCTCCATCGATGTCGGCATAGGCGGAACCGCGTGCTGCCATAGGTTCCAAGAGGTCTGCGCCGCATTCGAGTTGGGTCAATTGTTTGAATCCTCCCGCCGGTGTGGAACCACGTTGGTTCCAGAATAGTTGGGCGGGTTGACGATAGCTTTGAGTGGCGTTGATTTTTTTGATGTCTGGTTCGATATGGCCGTTGACTGTCAACAAGTCCAACCATCCATCAAGATCGAGATCGAAGAAGAAAACACCGAACGTCAAAAACTCGCGACTCGCAGCACCGATGCCCTGAGTCTGGGCCTCATCAGAGAAGAGGAGACGGTCCCGCTGGACATAGAGTGCCGTCATTTCGTTGGCGTAATTTCCGATGGATACGGCCAAGGAGTCATCGTTGAGGAACCTCCCGGAATCGATGCCCATAGCGCCTCGGGTTCCACCGTAGCTATCGTAAGCCAAGCCAGACATTGCGCCCACTTCCTTAAAGGTGCCATCGCGTTCGTTGTGGAAAACAAAGTTTTGGACGGTGTCATTGGCAACAATGAGATCGATCCAACCATCCCCATCCAGATCCACGGGCGCGACTCCCAACGACTTGGCGAGGGGGAGGCCCGTCCCCGAATCACGCAGATGCAGGCCCGCTTGTTTTGAAATCTCAGTAAAACGGCCGCCACCGTCATTGCGATAAAGGCTCGGAAACGATCCAGAGAAATTGCGGGGTGGCCCATAAGCTCGCCCGATGCCAGCCAAGGTGTATTGGGCGGCCAAGTCTAACTCTCGGGTCCACTGCACGTAATGGCAGACAAACAGGTCAAGGTCGCCGTCATTATCAAAATCCAAGAACGCACAACTCGTTCCCCAATCCTCCGGGTTTTGTTGTAAACCCGCCTCAGTCGAAGTCTCTGTAAATTTTCCGCCCCCGAGATTCTTGAACAAATGATTGCCACCCAGCGCGGTGACAAAGAAATCGACGAGTCCATCATTATCATAATCACCCACCGCCAAGCCCATCCCGTAGCACTTCAGGTTGATCCCAGATGCTTTGGTGGCGTCTGCAAATTGGCCATCGCCGAGGTTGTGGAAAAGCCGGAGGCTACCTTGGCTTGCGGAATTGGGCGGGGACCAGGGCCAAGAATCGGAGTTGACCAGCAAGACGTCGGGCCTGCCATCAGAGTCGTAATCCAGAAATGCTGATCCGCTCCCCATCGTTTCTGGAAGCCATTTCAGGCCGCTGGCTGAGTTGGTATGCGTGAAGCGCAATCCCGATTCGGCTCCGACCTCTTTAAAGAGTGCGATGGGGAGATCATTCGTCTGCGTTGCAGTGCTCCCACTCTCTGGTTTGAGTGACGATGTTTGAAAATAAAAAAAGACCACCAACGGAAGCACAGCCAACAACCCAAAAACCAAGGTGAACACCAAGGAGATATTGCTGGGTCGTGTGGGAGCCGGCTTCAACTGAGGCTCTTGAGAGTCCAACGGGGTCATTTTTGACTTTATATACTGGAAAAACTTCGATTACGTAAGCTTAAACCACGGTTTGGCGAAATAGCCTTCATCCGTGCGTGTTGATCACGATGCCGCTACAATTGCTACTACCCAAACCCTGGCAACGCTGGATGCTTTTTGCGGGCTTTTGGACGCTCACGGCGATATCGTTTGCTGCTCAGTTTTTTTTCTCAACCCGTCATTTGGCGTTGCCCGTGTCCTGGAGTCAGGCGTTACTCTCGTCGTTGGCAGATTGGTATCTGTTCGCCTTGCTCAGCGTCCCGATCTTCCGCTTGGCACGACGCTTCCGATTTCACCGAGCAAACTGGGCGAGCATGTTAGTAATTCACTTTACTGCCAGCCTCTATTTTTCACTTCTCTACATCGCTCTGCGTTCGGGGTTGGCAATCTTCCAATCATGGATGATCCATTCCCCCCTTTCGTTTACGCTTACATTTCAACAGCTCTTCATCAAAGCATTCCATTTGAACCTCTGGATTTATTCGGTCGTGATCACAGTTTCGCATGCCCTCGATTATTACCAACGCTTTCATGAACGAGAATTAAAGACTTCCGAATTGGAAACTAAGCTCGTGCGTGCCCGGTTACATGCTTTGCAAATGCAGCTCAACCCACACTTTCTATTCAATACATTGCACAGCATCTCCGCGCTGATCCATGTCGATATTGCGGCGGCTGATCGGATGATCTCGCAATTGAGTCAGTTACTTCGGGGTGCGCTCGATAGCAGTGAGGAACAGGAGGTGCCACTACAGCGTGAGGTCAATTTTCTCCGACGCTATCTCGAAATCGAAGGAACACGCTTTGGCGAACGGCTGCGGTTTGAATTCAATCTTGAGGACGAAGCTTTGAGGTGCTACGTCCCAAACCTAATCCTTCAACCGTTAGTCGAGAACGCAATCCGCCATGGCATCGAGCCCCACGCACGCCCCGGTTTCATCAAGGTCACCGGAAGAATTGAGGAAGGAAACCTTCATCTGTGTGTTTCCGATAACGGCGACGGCCTCCGACCTCGCACGTCGAATAGCCCGGGGATCGGCATGACTAACACTCGCCAACGATTGGCACAACTTTACGGCACCCGCCACCGTCTCGAACTCGACTCCAGCCGTGGAACGGGATTAACCGTTCACATTGTTATTCCCAAACATCTCCAACCTTGCCTTAAATCCACAGAAGCCCACGCATGAAATACCGTTGCCTGATTATTGATGACGAAGCACTGGCCCGACAACGACTGGCCACGTTGTTGCGGGATCACGCTCAGGTCGAGGTGGTTGGGCAATGTGCTGACGGAAAAACGGCGGTCGAAACCATCGAAGCACTCAACCCCGACTTTATTTTTCTCGATGTGCAAATGCCCGAACTCGATGGGTTCGAGGTCGTGGAAACTTTGGGAACGGCCCAGATGCCATTGGTCATTTTTGTCACCGCGCATGATCAATTTGCCCTCAAAGCTTTCGAAGTCAACGCCGTCGATTATTTGTTGAAACCCTTCGATCGAGAGCGGTTCGATCTCGCCTTGGGCCGAGTTCTGGAGACTCTCCGCCGTCGCGATCCCGAAGCCTTGGAACAACGAATGACGAAACTTTTAGCCGACCTTCAACCCCGTCCTCGCTCACTCGACAGGCTGGTGATCAAGACCGATGGCAAGGTAAGGTTTATCCGCTTTGAGGAGATCGATTGGGCGGAAGCCGATGATAATTACGTCGCCATACACACAGGAAACGAATCTCACTTGATCCGCGAAACCATGCTCGCGCTAGAAAAGAAATTGCCCGCAGCACAGTTCCTGCGCGTCAGCCGATCCTCTCTCATCAATGTTGAGCGCATCCGAGAAATGCAACCCCTCTTCCACGGCGAGTATGTCATCATCCTTAAATCAGGTGCTAAAGTGACACTCAGCCGAAGCTATCGCGATCGACTCCAGCGTCTCCTTGGAAAAACTTCCTAACTCAAAATTAACAATTTTCGTCAACAGAATTGGCTGGTTTTCATCGCGTTCTTTTTACAGTTCAAGTTTGATTTGCAATCCGCAACGGGCAGAGGTTTAATTTTTTCGATGAACTTCGTGCTTCAACCCTCATTTTGTGGCACCTAACCTATTGATTTTCAGGGTGAAACGGGTTGATCTCAAAAAAATCGAATTGAGCTTGTCACCACCACCGCTAGTGGTAAATTCTTTCCCGTCTACTACCCCATGTGGTTGATGCCTGTTTAAACAAAATCGATTTTGACCTCTGCTACGGAACCTGACGAACACATTTTTGGTCACTCAGTTTACCCCCACTGAGTGCCCATAACCGACCAAATACTGCCATGATTGATGCACGCGAGCCCATATCGACGACCAAGAGTTCAGCTGCCACCCGTCGCCCCAAAACACCCGTGTCGACCTCGCGCACAGCGATGAGTTCAAACACGAACACCCAGCGACTCGCGGTGCGTCGAGTCTTTAGTAATGCCAACCAAAAGCCTTTCGATTCAGTTCAATGGGAACGTCGCACTGCGGAAATCACCGACGACAGCAATAAGGTGATTTTTAAGCAGGAGAATGTGGAAGTGCCGAAGTCATGGTCACAGCTTGCCACGAAGGTTGTGGTCTCCAAATATTTTTATGGAGAACAGAATTCGCCTGAACGCGAAACGTCCGTGCGTCAGTTGATCCATCGAGTCTGCCGCACCATTGCGAATTGGGGAGTTGCGGATGGATATTTTTCCTCCAAGGACGGCGAAGTTTTTTACGATGAATTGGTTTGGCTTTGCGTGAACCAATATGGCGCGTTCAATTCGCCGGTCTGGTTCAATGTGGGCTTGTATCACGAGTATGGCGTCGGAAAAAACTCCGCGTTGGGCAACTGGTATTACAACCGAAAAAAAGGGGCCGCAGAGCGTGCTCCGACGCAGTATGAATACCCTCAGGGAAGTGCCTGCTTCATTCAGTCGGTGGATGACAACATGGAAAGCATCATGCACTTGGCCTACAGCGAGGCGATGCTCTTCAAATACGGATCCGGCACCGGAACCGATCTTTCACCCATCCGCTCTAGTAAAGAAAAACTCAGTGGTGGCGGACGTCCCAGCGGCCCGATGTCGTTTCTGAAGGTGTATGATCAGGTGGCAAACGTCGTCAAATCTGGCGGCAAAACCCGCCGCGCTGCCAAGATGAATACGCTGAAGGATTGGCACGGTGATATCGAGGATTTCATCGATGCCAAGCAACGCGAGGAGAAGAAGGCTTGGGCACTGATCGAGCAGGGATACAGCGGTTCCTATAACGGCGACGCTTACGGAAGCGTGATGTATCAGAATGAGAATCTTTCGGTTCGAGCCTCGGATGACTTCATGCAAGCGGCAATGGATAATCGTGAGTGGTGGACACGGACGGTTGTGACGAATCAGCCCCTTGAAAAGAAGAATGCGAGGAATTTGCTCGTCAAGATTTCCGAAGGCACATGGACCTGTGGCGATCCCGGGATGCAATACGATGGAGCCATTCAAAAATGGCATACTTGCAAAGGAACGGATGCGATTCACTCGACCAACCCCTGTTCGGAATACGTTTTTCTCAACAACACGGCGTGCAATCTAGCGTCGTTGAACTTGATGAAGTTTAAGCGCGAGAATGGCACGTTCGATGTCGAGCGCTACAAAGCAGCCATCCGAATATATATTACTGCGCAAGAAATTGTGGTCGATAATGCGAGCTATCCGACCCAGATCATTGCTGAAAACTCACATATTTTCCGCACATTGGGCTTAGGCTTCGCGAACCTCGGCTCGTTGATTATGAGCTATGGACTGTCATACGATTCTGATGAGGGGCGAGCATTGGCGGGTGCCTTAAGTTCTGTTCTCACGGGGCATTCCTACGAACAGTCGGCTGAAATGGCTCGGGTGCAGGGAGCGTTCAAAGGTTACCGAGACGCTCGCTGTTCGGGAGTCTCCAAACCCGTCGCCAAGGACAATGTCGCCTCGATGCTCGAGGTGATTCGCCAACACCGCGAAGCCGTCGAAGCCATTCAACCGAGCCAAGAATTCAACAATCTCAAGGACGAAGCACGCACCTGTTGGGATCGTGCATTAGTATTGGGACGCAAGCACGGTTATCGTAACGCTCAAGTTACGGTGTTAGCTCCGACCGGCACCATCGCCTTCCTGATGGACTGCGACACCACCGGAATCGAGCCAGATATCGCCCTCGTGAAGTATAAACTCCTCGCAGGCGGCGGCATGCTGAAAATAGTCAACCGAACCGTGCCTGAAGCCCTCACACGATTAGGCTACTCTGCTGCTGCGTCTGCGGCCGTGATTGCGCACATCGAGAAATTTGACACGATTGAGGATGTGACCGAAGGCACACAAGTTCATAAAAGTGGATTGCAACCCGAGCATCTTCCGGTGTTTGACTGCGCCTTCAAGGCTCATCTCGGCCAACGGAGTATCCATTACATGGCCCATTTGAAAATGATGGGTGCTGCACAACCCTTCATCAGCGGGGCGATTTCAAAAACGGTGAATCTCCCCAACGGATGCAGCGTTGACGATATCATGGATGCCTACGTCCAAGCGTGGAAAATGGGGTTGAAATGCGTGGCGATTTACCGAGACGGCTCGAAGCGATCACAGCCACTCAACACCAAGCGCACCAACGAAGGGGTGAACGCTAAAAGTGACAAAGCTGCGACGGGCGATCAACTCAAAAATCTGGAAGCCGAAATCGTGCGTTTGCGCGAAGTTGCTGGAAAACCTCTTCGCCGCCGTTTGCCTGAGACTCGCACCGCGATCACCCATAAATTTGATATTGCCGGCCACGAAGGCTATCTGACCGTGGGTGTTTTTGAGGATCATCAACCCGGCGAGTTGTTCATCACGATGGCCAAGGAAGGCTCCACCATTGGTGGACTGATGGATGGCATCGGAACCTTAACAAGCCTTGCGTTGCAATTCGGGGTCCCTTTGGAAGCACTTGTTAAAAAATTCGCGCACCAACGCTTCGAGCCATCGGGATTCACTAAAAACCCTGATATTAGGAATGCTTCCTCGATTATCGATTACGTATTTCGCTGGATGGCGATTCAGTTTATCCCCGGCTACCGTGAGGCCAACTCGCCTAACCGTGGTCAGCAGGAACTCAACATGCCGGGGTTGATGGAGGAATTAAAAAAAAACTTGAATAGACCGGTTCCAGGACTGCTGCCTCTCACAGAAGAAGCTGAAAATCTGATCCGCTCTAACCCGTTGAAAACGACCCCAATCCGGACGGTGACCTCTTTTACCGAATCTATTTCACACTTCCAACTGGACGCGCCAACCTGTCCTAATTGCGGTCACATCACGGTCAGGAACGGAGCCTGTTACAAGTGTCTCAACTGCGGCGAGAGCCTCGGTTGCAGTTAACCTTCCCCCGCAATGCACAAAAAGCGCGGTCTTCGGACCGTGCTTTTTTTATGCACTCATTCGGCTAAAACTTATCCTGCATTTGGTAAAGCCATTTTAGCGAGGTGTTCATCATCTGCTCACCCGCTCCCACCTCCGCCGGTGCGACTCGGTTGTCGGCACCATATCCACCTTCCGCGGCAGCTTCGATCGTTGGAAAATATTGGTGATAGCCGTTGCAATAGCCGAAGAAAAATAATTGCTTAAGTCGCGCTCGTTCGCGCAGCCGGTTCGCGTGTTGGCAGAAGAATTCACCCGACCCACCGACTAGAGCAACCTCCTCATTCAAGAGCGCGACGGTGAGGCGCGGACGAACGCCGGTCGCGTATTCCTCAGTAAAATTCGCTACTAGCTCAGGAAAAAAGGCGAAAGAGTAAGCGGCGCGGATCACCGGATTATTTAAATCGCTCCGTGAATCGAATTTAAATCGGTCCTCGCGCACTTTCAGAGTTGGCTTTGCAACGGTCGCAGGTTGAAGCGAAGACGCGAGTTTGATCGCTTCACGACCGAGTGTTTGCCCAAAGGCGATGTAGTCAGCATTCGTTCCCCGATTGACAGAAATGTCTCCAGAGGCTCCCTGCATAAAAAGAGCCGTGCCACCAAATTCCTTTTCAATCGTTGATTTCATTGCACCGACATAATCAGCCGAAAACTTCAAAATCTCTGCAGGGACACTCGTGGGATGGCCGGTAAAGTTCACAATCAGCGCGAGCGGTTTGGTGGTCGCAGAAGAATCGAAACGCAAAACCGAGAGCGTCCGATCCACCGGTTTGGGCTCCAACTTGGTTTGGCGATTACGATTAAAGTTATCTAGCTCGATCGAACCGCTCGCCATTTTAGCAGGAACACTCGATTTATCCGCTTCGAGCACGGCGTCAACAATGGAGTCTTCGAGAGCCTTGTAATAGCGAAGAGCTGCATCGAATCTACCCTTACCCTTTCCTGAATTATTGCTCAATTCAAGGACCGGCCCATGGTGAGTGTGGGAACCGGCGATGAACGAGTGCTCAATCCCCGCCCCAGCCTTGATGCGTTGACGAATGTTTTGGAGAGATTGCTCCGAAGGAGAACGACCGAGATCAAGCCCCACAATCGCCAGTTTGTCGCCACCCACGTGGATCACCACAGCCGAGGCATGGAGCGGATCAATCGTCCCCGTAGAGAGCAAATCATGCCGTCCGCCATAACCCCACATCGGAACCGCCTCCGTGGGCGTAATATCGCGCTTGGCAGCACCGACTTTAAACACCGACTCCGCCGTCAACGGTTCAGCAACAAGCAACCAACCCAACCCCACAAAAAACCAAGAAATCCAACCATAGCGAGAGTTCATGACCCGTATTTGTACATTCAGTCAGACCGTAAAACAACTCTAGACCCGCGTACGATTTTCGGCACCTCTGGCGCACCCAGCGCAACGCGTGCGACATCAGGGTTACTGGAGGAGCAAGCGATAAAATCGTTGGAGCTGATTAGTAGTTACGTTGTTGGTTGCAACGGGTGTCCAAACAGGGTTGGCCAAATCCGGAGCCGCCTCCAAGATTGGGGCACGGAAGCGATAGAATTGTTG
>WBXJ01000011.1 GCA_008933045.1 Verrucomicrobiota bacterium | reverse complement strand
GGCGGCACCGAGGGGCAATGTGGGTGGTTTTGCGGGAATGTTTGCGGCGACGGCGGTTGGAAAAAACGATTACACCAGCGGCATCAATATCGATCAAGGTCCGGAGCCTTCGAAGGATCTGAGCGTGTTGAGTCTTGAGTCTGCTGGTAGTGTGGGTTTTCACAATTTTATTCAAAGCGGCAAGAACCTCCCCAGTCCACTTCCGTTTGAGAGTTTTCATGTTTTCACCGTGCGTTCCGCAATTGGTCCCAAGGGAAATGGCGTGTTCATCGACGGGATACTTCTGGGAGAGCAACCGCGCAACGAGTCGTCAATAGGACTTGATGAAATGATTGTCGGCGGTCGAATTTATTCGAACGACGATGGCGTGCCGACCCATGCTCAAGGCTCGTTCCATGGCGATATTGCGGCGGTATTGGTTTATGATCGGGCATTAACTGACGACGAACGTGTTCAGGTTGAGCAATCCCTTTTCTCGAGAACCCCAGGACTCAACGCGTTGGCCTCAGGACGCAGCGGTCACGCTCTCGAAACGCTGAGCGATGCTCCTGTAGTTCAGATGCTTGTGCCGGGGTTTACTGTGGAGGAATTGCCTATCGCCTTGCGTAATCAAAATAATCTTCGCTATCGCCATGATGGTAAACTGGTCGCACTCGGCTACGATGGTCGGATCCAACTTGTGACAGACACCGACGGGGATGGACGTGAAGATCACGCAACAATGTTCTGGGATAAGTCGTCGTTACGAGGTCCGATGGGTATGGCACTGTTGCCAAAAAATGATCCGCGTGGCGAAGGGGTATTTGTAGCGAGTAAGGGCAAGGTATCGTTGATCCTCGACAAGGATCGGGACGGGATCGGTGACGAGGAGATTTTGGTGGCCACCGGGTGGAAAGAAATCCCCCAAGGTGTTGATGCGGTCGGCATCGCCGTAGATCCACGAGATGGATCGGTTTACTTCGGGCTTGGCACGGCAAATTATGCCAATGGTTACCTGATCGAAGCCTCGACAGGCCGCGCGGAATTCGATTTAGCGAGCGATCGAGGCACCATTCAGAAGGTGTCACCCGATTTCAAAAAGCGTGAAATAGTCTGCACCGGAGTGCGTTTCACCTGTGCTTTGGCGTTTAATCGTGAAGGGGATCTATTT
This sequence comes from Verrucomicrobiota bacterium, assembly GCA_008933045.1. Taxonomy (GTDB): domain Bacteria; phylum Verrucomicrobiota; class Verrucomicrobiia; order Limisphaerales; family SXQI01; genus SXQI01. The sequence continues at coordinate 21,438 of WBXJ01000011.1, read as the reverse complement.
GCCTCTGAACAAGAAGGAGCGACTTGGTTACCTAATGGTAACGCCTTGGATGAACTCCTCCATATTGTTCCTGGTCGCCACTACGGTTTCCCGCCACGTCATCCGAAACATTTGCCGCAAGTGATCGACGAGCCCGCAGCCTTCGAATACGGCCCGCAACACCAGAGCACAGTGGGGATGGTGTTTAACGAAGGCGTGAATGGAGGTCCCGCCTTCGGTCCCGCACAGTGGCGTGGTGATGCTCTCGTTTGTGGAGAATCACGAGGGAAACTCTATCGAACGAAGTTGGTGAAGACACCTGAGGGCTACGTGGCACAGAATCAAATCATCGCGTGCTTAGGGCTTCTTGCCGTGGATACTTGCGTCACACCGCAGGGTGATTTGCTGATTGCTTGCCATAGTGGGCCACCGGATTGGGGAACGGGCCCGGCGGGGGCGGGTAGAATTTTTCGTCTACGTTACACAGGACGAACCGTACCACAACCCGTGCATGCGTGGGCTGCGGCTCAGGATGAATTTCGAATTGCCTTCGATCGCCCGCTGCAGGACGCCGATTGGGCTGGCACTCGGGAGAAGACACGCATCGAAACGGGCCGATACGCGAGTGCAGGCGATCGATTTGAGGTCATTCGCCCCGGCTATCAAATCGTCCGCGATCAGATGGGCAGTCCTCGCCGCTGGGTTGAGGTGCAGGCACTTTCTCTCAGTGCCGACCGTCGAACGATCGTGCTCCGGATTCCACGCCAAACAGAGTTGGCAACTTACGCCGTTACTCTGCCGTTGCCGACCTCATGGCAGACTCACCAAGGAATTCCACAGCGCCAAGAAATGGATATTGCTGTGTCGCTCCACGGGGTTCAGGCAACTTTAGAAAACAGCGGTCAATCGTTGAGGATCGTCTTGCCCCATGCGTCGTTTGTTGTTTCGAGGGAAATAACTGCAGGATCAGCCGATCATGAGGACTTTTTCCGGCAGTGCGACAACGCTGCTGATTCGCGCACGTTGACATTTCGAGGCCAGATGAACCTTGCAAATATTTTCGTCCCAGTCGTTCAACCGCGTGCCACGTTGGATTGGAATCTCGCCGCAGACCCATTCGCCCAACGAACCATGATTCTTCATCAGGATTTTTCCGTAGCGATCCCGCGACAGGTGGCGTTCGCACCACATGCGACAAACTCGATCATGCCAATGGAACTTGCGTTGACTGGAAAGCTTGCGTTGAAGGGCAGCGGGTTGACATTTGCGCTTGATTCTCGAGCTCGCCCCATCGGGTTAACACGCTTTTTGGTGCCATGGGCTTCGAGTGGTACTGATAAACAAAATCCGAATGCGACACTGACTCGCACCGACGTGAAAGGAAACTGGCTGCATGGACGGCGGGTATTTTTTGGAGACGGTGGATGCGCGACATGTCACACCCTCCGAGGTGAAGGGATCGCGTTTGGCCCCGATTTATCAAACCTTCTCCACCGCGATCGTGACTCTGTTCTTCAAGACATCACCAAACCCTCCGCCACGATCAATCCAGACCAAACCGGCAGCCGCATTCGGTTCAAGGACGGAACCGAGCTTAACGGTGTGATTCGTCGCTTGACTGAGGAGCAGGTCACGATCCAGTTACCTGCTGGTGCAGAAACCCAACGTGCGAGGCGTGAGGTTGCAAGCATCGAACCGTTACTAGCCTCCTTGATGCCGGAGGGGCTGGGTCAACTGCTCAATGCAACGCAGATGGAGGATTTACTTACGTTTCTCCTGACAAATCCATTAGAGCCAGCAGCGATCACTCGACTCAACCCCGTGATCCCGCCTGCACGGACTCGGAAGGAGATCGAAGATTTCGTGGCACCCAGCATCGCTGTTCCTAGCAGTCTAAAACCCCTGCATATTCTACTATGTATCGACAATCAAGATCACGGTGTTGATGAGCATGATTATCCAGTTTGGCAGAAGCGTTGGGCCAAGCTTCTTTCGCTCGCAGACAAGGTCACAGTATCAACCGCTCAAGGTTTTCCGACACGTGAACAACTAGCTCGTGCCGATGTTACCGTATTTTATTCGCGAAACTCAGGCTGGAATCCCCAAGCGGCAACCCTGCTGGATGAATATCAAACACGTGGTGGTGGGCTGGTGTATCTTCATTGGGCGATGGAAGGTGGCAAGGATCCGGCGCAGGCGGAGGCACTCGCAGCGCGAATCGGACTTTCCACTGGTAGATCAAAGTATCGGCACGGTAAAATCGAACTCAATTTTACTCAACCCACGCACCCGATAACTCAGGGGTTTAAGAGTTTATCACTGACCGACGAAACCTACTGGGCCTTTTATGGTGACCCCGCCCGCATTTCAGCCTTGGCGACCGCCGTCGAGGAAGGTTCCGTTTGCACACAACTCTGGACCTTCCAGAACCACAAGGCCCGCGTGTTTGGTTCCATTCCTGGTCATTATACTTGGACCTTCGACGATCCGCTTTACCGTGTGATCGTCCTCCGCGGCATCGCTTGGACTGCTCATGAGAAGGATGTGAACCGCCTCACAGAACTCGCCCTCATCGGGGCACGTTTCGCTCCTTAAATCTTCCGTGACAACCCCGAACTCAGAAATCCTGCAGCGACGAGTTGACACCGTCGCCCAGCTTCAGCAAAGCTTATCAACACCATGAAGGTTCTTCTCTGGACCAATATACCATTTTCGCTCGCGCACGGGGGGGTTCAAACCCATATGGACAACCTCTTTAAGCATCTGCCCGCTTTCGGCGTCGAGACGGAACCCTTGCGTTGGTGGGATCAGGCTCAATCCGGTGACTTGCTTCACACGATCACGCGGCCTGAAACGGCAGTGGTTCGGTTGGCGCATGAAAAAGGGATGAAAGTCGTGATGAGCGACATTTTAGATGCCACCGCATCACGTTCAAACTTTCAGCTTTTCGCGCAGAAAACTACCATCCGCTTGGCTAAACGACTTGCCGGTGGATTGACTGCAAAATTGAATTGGGAAGTTTATCAAGAGGCGGATGCTCTCGTTTTTGTCCTGCCCCGAGAACAAGAGGTGGCCCAATACCTTTTTGATGCTCCTGCGACACGATGCCATGTTATCAATCACGCCGTTGAGCCCGAGGCACTCGAACAATTAGCACTCCCCGAACCACAGGGTGATCACCTGATCTCCGTTGCCACGATTGCGCCTCGAAAAAACACACTCGCCCTTGCCCGTGCTGCACACACCGCGCAAGTGCCCATTGTTTTTCTTGGCAAACCGTTCGGCCAGGATGACCCTTACTTCACCGAATTCAAAAAGCTCGTGGATGGCAAATACGTCCGCTACCCGGGCTTTGTCTCACGCGAAGAGAAATACCACCTGCTCAGAACGGCGAAAGGCTTTTGTCTCCTAAGTTTTGGTGAAACCGGATGTATCGCGCTTCACGAAGCTTCTGCTGCAGGGCTCCCCCTGTTTCTCTCCGATCTTCCGTGGGCACGCCAAGGGTATACCGCTGCTAAAACTGGCATCACATTCGTGGCCCCAACGCGCCCCGAAATCGTCGCCAATCAGCTTCGGACTTTCTACAACAACTCACACAGACTGCCTCATCACATTTTCCCCGTGCAATCGTGGCGCGATGTGGCTGAGCAATATGTGCAAGTTTATCGCAGTGTCCTAGCTCAGGATCGAGCCGCATGAAGATCGCCTTCCTCGTTCCTGACAACCGCGACGAGTTCGGTCAATACGAAATCCAAACACCGTTTTTCGGCCCAGCACCTTCTGCGTTGCTGGAGGGATTTATCGACCTCCCAGAGTGTGAGATCCATATCGTCATTTGTTGCAAACGTTCCATGACGGCTCCTCGGCAACTTGCTTCCAACATTTACTATCACCAATTGGTTGTTCCTAAAACCGGGTGGATGCGATCGCTCTACTACGGTTGCTCGCGTGCAATTCAGCGGAAGCTCCGCACATTACAACCCGACATCGTCCATGGCCAAGGCACCGAACGTTACTGCGCTATTTCTGCCTTTAGATCTGGTTTTCCCAACTTGATTACAATCCACGGCAACATGCGGCGTATCGCGCAGATTCAAGGTGCACGCCCACTCAGCTTTGCCTGGCTCACTGCTCGACTCGAACGATTTGTTATCCCACGCACTGATGGAGTTCTGTGTATCACCACCTACACTCAGAAGGCAGTCGAGGCTCTCGCCCAACGAACTTGGGTGGTTCCGAATGCTGTAGATTCAGGCAGCTTTGCCGTCCTCCGTCGTCCAGCCCCGATCGCCGAAATCCTTTGTCTCGCCAACATCACTTCCTACAAGAATCAAATCGGACTCCTAGAGGCTTTGGAACCTCTCGCAGCAACACTCCCGTTCCAACTCCGATTCCTTGGCCGCACCACGGTAGGCGATCCCTATGGACTCGAATTTGAGAGACTAGTCAAAACCAAGCCATGGTGTCACTACGCCGGAAACGCGAGCAAAGCCGAGGTCGAGGCCGCACTTGCGACGGCTCATCTTCTCATCCTTCCGACATTGGAGGACAATTGCCCCATGGTTGTCCTCGAAGCGATGGCAGCTCGATTACCCGTTGTCGCATCTCAAATCGGTGGCATTCCGGACCTCATTCAGGACAACATTAACGGACTCCTTTGTGATCCCAAGTCCGCCGAATCAATGCGCCACTCCGTCGAAGGACTTCTCCGCAATCCTCAGGAAGCACTTCGGTTGGCCCAACGCGCACGTCTTGATGCCGAAAATCGCTTTGCCCCACGATCCGTTGCTCAACGTCATCTGGAAGTCTACCAAGACCTCATTACCCAAAAACGAAATCGCTGAGCTATCGTAAGCTTGGCAACCAACGGTCGAGCAAGTCGCGACAGATCAGCACTTTCTCGACGAGATCAATGGGGACGTAGAAATAATGATTGGTTGCCTCAAAGCCGATCCTTGAGTCACGTGATTGGATGGTCAGCAATCTCTTCGCCAGTGCCAGTTCTCGCCGTAGGATCTGTTCGAGTTCAACCACAAGACGCTCAGATTCGAGGCGATCTTTCGTCTTTGCCATCAGATCCCTGTCGCGCACAAACCGTGCTTGGTTCGCGACACTTTGAAAATGGATAGCAGCGGCATCGGCAACATCTATTTCCTGTGCCAATGATTTTTTCACAGTCGGGTCTAAGACCAGTTGGCTGCTCGACGATCTTAGGACACTGAGGGCGGTCTCGAAACCAGTAGAGACTTTTTCCAACTGGCTGATGAATACATCAGGTGGATAAACCGCTCGCCAACCATCGAGATGGTCGTAGGGCAGACCGACCATCGACGCTTGGTAATTTGTCGGTTTTTCCCAGAGTGGGTTTGCTGGGCCGACTTGCAAGGGGGCGGAATAAACCAATCCCGCGTGGAAAGGGAATTCGCTAAAGGCAGTGCTGTAGCTTTTCCAAGCCTCTACAGCTATCGGCGCGACTGCTTGTCCAAACCGTCGAACGGCAACACGGTGCATCGCTTCCTCTGGAGTGATCAGGGCGGATCCAGAAATCTCTGCCACTACCTCAAGATTGGGTGAAGGATATCCGCCTAGAGTCCAACCGAGCATGAGGCCATCGACTTTGGCTTCCCGTAAATTAGCGGCATGTCGAGCCACGTTCTCGACGGCTGGGATGTAAGGCACGGCAGAAAGCTCCCACGTATTGCCAGCCTGGATTTTGGCTAATGTTTTCAGGCCAAGATCGCGAGCGATTTGCCAATGGCGTGTGGCGCGAAGTCCTGGCCCGATTGTCGAAATTGAATACTCTCCGATTTCGCTTTTCACTCCACCTCGGGTGATCGGGATGCTCCACTCGCTCACACTCATGAGTGTAGCTTCCTTCGGGAGTTGGCGGATTACGTCGGCGGACCATGCAGAACTCCAGCCCCAGTCCCAAGCAATCAGGCGACAAGAACTCTGAGATCTTTGAATCCCCTCAACGATGAGGCGATTCACTTGAGCAATCACTTCAGCGGGCGTCCGTTGGACACAGCGAGGGCACGATCCTCCCGCGCCGTGCGACCAACAGCTCGTGAGGTTTTCAGAACCTGTGATCGTGAAGAAGCCTGCTAAGTCCGGCACAGCACGGCAAATATGCGCGATGGAGTCGCGAAGGAACTCTTGGACGTACTTGGTACTGGTGCAGAGTGCCGCGTGATCCCCTTCAACAACTCCCTTCAACTCGGGTCTAGTCTCGAAGAATTTTACGGGCATGGAGCGCGGCTCGTTTAGGTAGAGGTAGATTCCGATTCCGTGCTTGCGCGCTCGAGCTACGAGACGACCAAGATTTCGTAACCGCTCCTCATGTCTGTGGCTCAACTTCAGATCCCATGGAAACGGCGCGAGCTTCTGCAACACGCCCTGCAACCAGACACCAGTCACGCCCGCGTGGGCGAGCCTCGCCAGATAACCATCAGGGTAGGGATCCGATTCTGGCTCGAGTAGCGGATCTCCGTAGAGTGCAAAGTAAGAATAGCAAAACCGTGTCGGTGAATTCAGTGCCTTCACCGTGGGATCCGTGTGTGTCGGATTTGAGGAAAGAACCTTCACGAACTGGAACAGGGGTTCCGCCTGAGTCGGAAGTCCTTGAGGGAACTCCTCCGCAAGAATCCGGCCAATTTTTTGAGCATGAGCTTGAGCCGATGGACTGGGTTGAGAAAACCTTAAGGGTTCACATTGCGGTTTGAGGTTGCCGAGCTTGACGTAAAGAAAATCGTCCTCGCGCAAAACATAAGCCATCTCCTCGGGTGTCCAATCTAATAGTCTTAATAATTGTTCGTAGGGCAACAAATGCCAGTTCCTCCTGAGCACCGTGATGTAAGATCGCCGTTGTTGATTGCGAGTAATTGGCAACGGCTTCGGCAACCCCATCGCGCGACCGAGTTGCACAATATCCTCTCGCTTTGCACCAACCACGGAGGCTAGCTTTTCAACCGGGACCAACGTCCAATTACGCCACACAAACGCCTGTAACCGGTCAGAAAAGTGTGGTATCGCAACCGGTTGGGGAGCGGTGCCCTTGGGGAGGTCCGCTACCGATAGCGAGGAGTGTTCCTGGGAAGGTTTAGCCGCGAACACATCCGGACTGAGAATCATCGCACCCGAAACGAGGGTGGATGCCTTCACGAAATTACGCCGACTCAAGTGTCCTCGATCTGGTGTCATCCCTTCAAATTAGAACGAACACACAAAATCTGGCGAGGATTAACCGTGGCAATCGCGGGGGGACAACTCCCCGATTGGTTCAAAGAATACAATGGCTTGCACAGAATCGCTTTCGTGATAGGGATGGCTCATGAATTTTAAGGAAGTGGATATTCCATCGGATGATCCGGCAGTGATTGGTATCTACGGTGCTCGGGTACACAACCTAAAAAACCTGTCGTTGACTATTCCTCGCGGAAAATTTGTGGTGATCACTGGAGTGAGTGGGTCTGGCAAAAGTAGTTTGGCGTTCGATTTGATTTTTGCAGAAGGTCAGCGGCGATTTTTGGATGCGATGAACGCTTACGCTCGTCAATTCGTCGAACAACTTTCACGGCCAGAGGTAGATTTGATCACGGGGCTTCCTCCTACTGTCAGCATCGAACAGCGAAATAGTCGTGGGGGAGGAAAGAGCACGGTGGCGACGGTCACTGAGATTCATCATTTTCTTCGCCTTCTTTTTTCAAAGTTGGGTGTTCAATTTTGTCCTCAATGCCAAGTGGCGGTGGCAGGGCAAAGTCGCGATGCTCTGGGTCGAAAGCTTCTCCTAGAAACAAAGCAACGAGGTGACCTTCTGTTACTCGCTCCAGTAGTGAGAAATCGAAAGGGTTTTCATACTGAGATAGGAGCATGGGCCGCAAAACATGGTTATGATGAGGTGCGTGCCGATGGAAAAATGTTTTCGACGGCGAAGGAGTTACGGTTGGACCGTTTCCGTGAGCACGATATCGAAATCGTCACTGGAGTTTTGGAGCAAAAGAGTTCTAAAACCTCGAATAAGTCACCACAGCAACTCATTGATCAAACATTGGATTTAGGAAAAGGCACACTGTTAGCTCTGGGTAATGATCGGAAAGTAACGGTGCATTCGACCGCTCGGGCCTGTCCAGAATGTGGACAGTCCTATCCGCTTCTTGATCCGAAGATGTTTAGTTACAACTCCTCTCAGGGTTGGTGTCTAAAATGTCGAGGGTTCGGTGAGACTTTTTATTTGCCGGATGTGGAACGTGGGGCACGAGCCGAAGCGATTGAGGAGTCCTGGTTTTCTTGGCAAGAAGGCAAACGCGAGGTTTGCACCGATTGCGGCGGAGCTCGTTTGAACCGACAAGCACGGGCCGTGCGGTTACCACTGCCGATGAATGCTGATGGAAAAATGTGTCGCTCGTCGTCGTGGCCAACAATGGATTGGTTTGCCAAGTCCTCCGTCGCGGAAGCAGAAGTTTTTTTCAACACGCTTGAGTTGCAAGGACGTGATGCGGAGATCGCACGCGACATCCTTCCCGAGCTTCGTGAGCGGTTGAAATTTCTTCGTGAGGTGGGTCTCCACTACCTTCAACTGGGTCGAAGTGTGCCCACGTTGAGTGGTGGAGAGGCTCAGCGCATTCGCCTAGCCGCACAACTTGGTTCAAATCTGAGCGGTGTGCTTTATGTCCTCGATGAACCCACGATCGGGCTCCACTCTCGTGATAACCAACATTTATTGCATGCGTTAAGGCTTCTTAGGGAACGAGGGAATTCGTTGATCGTCGTTGCGCACGATGAGGAAACGATGCGACGAGCGGATCACGTCATCGATCTCGGACCAGGGGCCGGAGTCTTCGGTGGGGAGGTTGTCGCCGCTGGAACTTTGCAAGAGTAGATCGATAACCCCGCATCGTTGACGGGCCGCTTATTAGGACAGGACAAACAATACCCTACGCGCGGTACACGGCGACCGGTTACGCTGAAAGGTCGAGGGAAATCCATTCAACCGATCCTCACGCTACACCACGCACGTGCTAACAATTTGAAGGATCTAACGATCGCCTTTCCGTTGGAACGGTTTATCGCAATTACCGGCGTCAGCGGTTCCGGAAAAAGTTCCCTGATTAGGGAATGTTTGCTTCCCGCTGTTCAAGCAGCACTTGCAAAAAGGTCAGCGAGAAAACCTGCTGGATTGACTCATGTTACGGGGGCCGAGTCCTTGAAAATGGTACACGCTGTTGACCAGTCGCCGATTGGGCGGACGTTGCGTTCGACGCCTGCAACTTACGTCGGATTTTTTGACCTTATCCGTGACCTTTATGCGCAGACACCAGAAGCCCGACTGCGTGGGTATTCTGCGGGGCGTTTTTCTTTCAACAGTTCACAAGGCCGCTGCACCGTTTGCGAAGGAGCGGGTACCCTCAAGCTGGAAATGAATTTTCTCCCGCCCGCATTAGTGGTGTGTGAGTCCTGCCGTGGTTTAAGGTTTAATTCCGAAACATTGGACATTGAGTATCGCGGAAAAACCATCGCGCAAGTTATGGATCTGAGTGTGGCAGAAGCGATTGTTTTTTTTGAAGCAATTCCAAGGATCAGGCGGCCATTGGTGGCACTGCAGGACACTGGACTCGATTACATCAAACTCGGACAAACCAGCCCCACTTTGAGCGGAGGCGAAGCGCAGCGCATGAAGTTAGTCACGCATTTGCTCACTGGGCTAGGCGATACCGTGGATGGAAAGGTTGCTGCTTTACGGAAAAATTTATTCCTACTCGAAGAACCAACAATCGGCCTCCATTTGTCGGATGTCCGGCGACTGGTGGAGGTGCTTCAACGTTTGGTTGATGCTGGGCACACCGTAATCGTCATCGAACATAACCTAGATTTGATTGCTGAGGCAGACTGGGTCATCGATATGGGGCCGGAAGGAGGCGATGAGGGGGGTAAGCTGATGGGCCAAGGATCCCCAGAGAAAATCGCCGAATTGGAAAAATCACATACCGCACAATTTTTAAAAGAAGTCCTCGGCGCGAAGAATAAACTCGTTCCTCGGACTTAATTCAGAGCGATAAAAACTCCGCAGTAATTTTTGTTCCGCTGCAGTGCAGAATCGCCACGCTGCGGTCTTGATTGAACTTTGGCCTACCGGAGTAACCTGGGTTAAAAAACAGGCGACCATTTAGCTCCTCAGAACACTGTTGGTGGGTGTGCCCAAAGACCAACACACGGGGTTGCGTTTGGTTGATTCGGTGTTCCAAGGTTCGATCGAGGTGGTATCTATCTACGATATGGTGCAGGAAGAATGTCAGGCCTCCGAGGATGATGACCTCTGTTTCGCTAAAACTGAGTCCGACATCCGTGTTGCCAACAACGGCTGTGGTTGGAGCAACATTTTCTAACTCACGAATGATCGAGGATCCGCCGATATCACCAGCGTGGAGAATGTGGCTGACGCCCTCGAACAAATGCGGGATCTTCGGATCGAGGTAACCATGGGTATCTGAAATAACGCCGATGCGGAGAACCTGGGGGAGGGGCGTAGTTGCCATAGGCAGGGGCAGCGGTGGGTTTTATTTTGCCGGTTCGCTGGTGGGTTTTCCGTTCGGAACTTCCTCTTCTGAGTCTTCGCTCTCTGTTTCCTTGGACTCAACAGGTTCTGAGAGCTTCATCACAGCCGAAAAAAGGGCCGTAAAAAGACCACCACTCATCAGCGTGTTCCGAAAGAATTCCCAAGTCGCAGGGAACCCCGGGCGTCCAAAGGTAATGGCTTGAAGCCAGCCCGCGAATGTTTTGGCGTAAGCGGGGTCAGCCAGCCAAGAAATAGTGTTCGTGACGATATAAAAGACAAATGCACCAGCGACTCCACCGAGCGCGAGAATAATCCAAGGCCAGCGGGGTGAAAATTTGGTGCCGAGCCAAATAATTGCACTGAACGTAGTCAGGCTTACCAAGCTGTAGACGTTAATGACGGACTCGCCATAGTGCAGGTTTAGAAACACATCTGTTAGCCCTAATGTCAACAGAGGCAGAATCCAGCGGGCGGGCCCCGAGAAGTAAAGCCCAGCGCAGAAGGCGAGCCCGTAAGCGGCACTAAAGTTCCAAGGCATCACGCCGGGCCAACGAGTCATGGCAAAAACAACCATGAGCACGGCGGGTAGAACAATTTTCCATTTAACTTTCAACGACCTGCAGAGTATGTCAAAACGAGTTGATGACAAGTCAGTGTATAACCTCAGTTCCACAGAATAAAGAGTGGGTCACCATGTGGTTTGAAAACGAGAGGCCCGATGAAAGTTGATCCGCGCCTAGACATTCTTTTTGAGGATCAGGATTTATTAGTCGTCAACAAACCCGCAGATTTGGTCTGCCATCCAACTAAGGGAGATGAGTACTCAAGTTTGATCAGTCGCATCCGACTCCACTTGGGAAACGAAAACCCCGCACACTTAGTGAACCGGATTGACCGCGAGACCACGGGTCTTGTGTTGGTTGCTAAAACCGATATTTCCAACCGCCAACTTCGGATCCTTTTTCAAGATAGAAGGGTGGAGAAGGAATATCAGGCGATCGTCTACGGGCACCCAGTGGACGACTGTGGCCTGATCGATGCCGCGCTTGGATCTGATGAAAAAAGCGAAGTCACGATTCGAGACTGCGTCAGAGCGGATGGGGCCGCCTCCCAGACGGAGTATGTAGTCGAGCGACGCTTTGAACGTTCTGAGGGAGCATTTGCCTTATTACGTGTGCGACCTGCAACCGGTCGAAAGCATCAAATACGTATCCATTTAGGGCATATCGGACATCCGATTGTGGGCGATAAACTCTACGGATTAGAGGAACGATTTTATCTAGATTTCATCTACGACCGGTTGACATCGGCGGATTGGGGTCGGTTGATCCTACCTAACCAAGCCCTCCATGCCGAGCTATTGAAGTTTGTTTGGCAAGGACGAGCGTATAGTTTTCGAGCTGACCCAGACACCGCTTTCTCTGGGTTTTTAGCAGGAGAACCGGTGCTTCAGATTGCGCATGTAAAACCAGTGAAACTTTCGATCACTCCATCTCTCGTTTGATCGCCATTGTGCTCCATATTTCTTGGAACTTTCCTGCTACACGCTAGCATACTGGGAATAATCTAAGCCGTTTTACTCTCGAGGATTTCAATCCATCATATGCCATCGTTTTTCACTCTGCTCATGTTGAGTCTGGTTTGTTGGGCTTCATCCACCCTCAACACCTTGGCAGTTGATCCAACGTGGCCTCAATTTCGTGGCCCGGGAGGCACTGCAACGGCCCTCGGTTCCGGCCCGCTTGTTTTTGGCAATGGTACTAACCAACTCTGGCGAGTGGAGGTTGGCGCAGGTAATTCGTCACCCTGTATCTCTGGAGGTCTCCTTTTTCTCACAACCCATCAGTCCAACCGGCTTTGGACCGTTTGCCTGAATCGCGAAGATGGGAAGGAAGTCTGGCGTAACGCAGCTCCGGTGGAAAAATTAGAACCGACACACACACTCGGCAGCCCAGCAACTGCTTCCCCCGCGACAGATGGTGAACGAGTGTATGTTTATTTCGGCTCCTTTGGTCTGCTCGCCTATGATTTTAAAGGTCACGAAATTTGGCGAAAACCACTACCACCACCCGTTGTGGAGTTTGGGGCCTCCGCTTCACCCATCGTCAGGGGTAAAATGCTGGTGCAAGTTTGCGATCAAGATACCGGTTCATTTCTTATCGCGCTCAACACGAGGAATGGCGACACGATCTGGAGACGTGAGCGGCCGGAGTTTCGTCGCAGTTTTGCCACTCCCTACGTTTGGGTTCATGGCGGGATCGACGAACTGATTGTGCCGGGTTCAATTTGGCTTAAATCCTATAACTTAAGCGATGGCAGCGAGCGTTGGAGCTTCAGCGGCACATCTCGCGTCGCGTGCAGTTCACCCACCGCCAGCGAGTTGATGCTCTTCTCCGCGAGTTGGAATGTTGGTGGCGATGAGGGCGCACGCATCACCATGCCCGATTGGGATGAATACGCAAAAGCGCACGACCGTGATGTGGATGGTCGATTAACGCTCAGCGAAATGGACCCTGGCCCAGTGCGTGAACGGTTCACGCAAGTCGATCTCAATAAGGATGGTTTCGTGACGGCTGTCGAATGGAAAAACATGGCAGAAATGTTTTTGAAAGCAGGCAACGCCCTCATCGCCCTGAAACCTGATGGGGAAGGGGATATTACTACCTCGCACCTCGCGTGGCGAAGCACCCGTAGCCTACCCTATGTTGCGTCTCCAATTTATTACTCGAACCAAGTTTATACGGTTAAAAACGGCGGACTCGCCTCGGCTTACGATTCCACGACAGGCAACGTATTGTTTCAAGATGAACGACTCAACGCGGCGGGCGATTATCTCGCTTCACCTATCGCAGCCGACGGCAAGATTTACCTCATCTCGGATCGAGGCCGAATCACCATCATGGCCGCTGGAGCCCAATTCAAAATCCTCACGCAAATTGATTTGCAAGAAACCATCCACGCGACCCCGGCTCTCGTTGACAATACGCTTTACGTTCGCAGTGCCACTCACTTGACGGCTTTCCGAGAATTCTCCCCCCCAAATTTCTGAATCCATCAAAGGCTCAGATCACCAACAGCTACTTATGAAAGAGGGAACACGATGGATCATCATTGATACCGAAACTGACGGCTTAAACGCACCAATTCACATCGTCGAGTTGTGCGGTCAGTTGATGGAAGGCTGGCACGCGGTCGGCAAACCGTTTCAAATGTTGTTGGATCATAATATTCGCATTCCCGCGGATGCCACTGCTGTCCACGGCTACACCCAAGCTTATCTCCGTCAACACGGCCAAGACCCTCGAAAAGTCCATTCAGCCTTTCGCGACTATGCGCGTGATTACCCGCTAGTCGCTCATAATCTCAGCTTTGATTGGGACCGTTGCCTAGTGCCAGAGTGGGCAAGGTTGAGGGTCTCCCCCAGTGGGCAGCGTGGTTTTTGTTGCATGATGCTGGCTCGCCGTCTTGCACTAGAAACTAGCAGCTATCGCCTCGATGTTTTAAAGGCCACCTATGGGCTGAACCCGTCTCGTAGCCACCAAGCACAAAACGACGTCCTCACAGTGGTTGAATTATTCCAAAAAGTGTACAAGGCGCGTTTGGAATTAGCCGGATTGCACACATTCGAATCCATCAAAGCGTTCGCCAAACGAACTCCCATTGCTAGCTGCGTGAGCATCATTCGCGGCAAGTCCTAAGCGTCAGGGTCCGAATAGTTTGATGCAATTCTAGGATTTCGCAGATTCTTCCACACAAACAATTCGAGAAATGTCGGACTTGTCACGAAGGCGTAATCAGATCATCGTGGCGTGAACTATGAACAAACCTTCGACTCGATTCCTGTCTCGTCGGCAGGCGATGCAAACGGTTGTGAGCGCGGGAGTCATCTCGCTTGCACAAGCGATGCCTGCCAACGCTGTGACCGCGAGTGCTCAGAATCGGATTCAGCGTGAGAATTCCCTCCCTGGCACAAAGGATTGGATGCTCACCAATACACGGGTCGAGCCTGCCTCTCGTTATCGGTGCCCTTGGATTGAGGGGTATTGCTCACGGACTAGTGTTCGGCGAGGGGAGAGTATTTCGTTTCACGTCAGCACGAATCCTGTTTCTCGCTTCTCGATTGATATATTTCGCCTTGGTTATTATGGAGGTAATGGAGGCCGACTCATCAAGGCACTGGGCTCTTTTGATGGCCGCACCCAGACGGATCCACCAACAGGCACCAAGCGACTTCGCTCCTGCGACTGGCAGGCCGCCACAACGCTCCGAATCCCTCGGGATTGGACCAGTGGTGTTTACGTTGCCAAGCTGACGGCAGAACGTGAAGGCTTGCAAAGCTACGCAATTTTTATCGTACGCGATGATCGTAAGGCGGATTTTATATTCCAATGTTCGGATTCAACTTGGCAGGCCTACAATCGGTGGCCGTCGCAATTCTCACTCTACGACGATGGCAAATCTCAGTGGTATTGGGGCGGCAAGGTGCAGGTGAGTTTCAATCGGCCGTATGGGAAATATTGTCAAATCATGGATCAACCACTCTCGCTGGGATCTGGAGAGTTTTTTCTCTGGGAATTCCCCATGGTCTTTTGGCTCGAGGAACACGGACTTGATGTGACCTACATCTCGAACCTTGATACACACACCGATCCGCGTGGATTATTGCGTGCTAAAGGAATGCTAAGCGTGGGGCATGACGAATACTGGAGTATTGAGATGTTTCGCAACGTGCAAGCTGCGATCAATGCAGGTGTGAATGTGGGCTTTTTTTCCGGCAATGCAGTTTGTGGCCGCATTCTTTTTGATCCATCCCAGCGAGCTTTTGAGCGCGTGGGAGTTTATGGCCCTCCGGGAGGCACGCGTGAATTTGAATCCATGAGCTCGATTGCTCATGAGCGTCCGTATGCCAATGAACTGGTTGGTGCGCACAGCACTGGTTCCGTGACTGGCGGTGCGGATTGGATATGTGCCAAAGCCGACCATTGGATTTATGAGGGAACAGGCATGAAGAATGGGGACAGGATTCCGGGAGTGATCGGTTGGGAATGGCATGGGGATCCCGCTCCAATTCCCTCCTTGAAAATCGTTGCGACTGGACCTACTGAGGATTCGCCTGGTCATCCCAACGGGGGCATCTATACCGCCACCATTTACCAAGGACCGAAGGACAATTTTGTTTTTAACGCCGCAACTTGTTGGTGGGCCGATGGTCTGAGTCAGCCTCCCGGATATATTCGCCCCAAAGTTTACACCGAGCCCAAAGGCCCCGATTCACGGATCCAACGCATCACTTTAAACATCCTTGAAAAGATGCGAGGTCGGGGTTGATCGAGTTAATCCTACCCGATTATTGTGTTACCCAGTTTTTAAACAAACATCCCGTCAAAAAATAGAATTCCTACGATTCAAACATGAACCACATTTCCAACGTAGTCAGCTTGCATCCATATTTCACACCGCACTTTGGTAAGCTAGAAGCGCTAACGAAACTCATGCCTCAATTCGTAGCGAGAACCCAGACGGAGTCCGGCAATTTATATTATGAATTCACCTTCAACGGAGATAAAATCTTCTGCCGAGAAGGTTATGTGGGAGCCGAGGGAGCTTTGGCTCATCTCGCCAACGTCTCTGATTTGCTTGAGCAACTCCTCCAAAACGCTTCGTTGGATCGCCTAGAAATTCACGGCCCTCAGGCAGAATTAGACAAGCTCAAGAATGCCTTCGAGGGCATGCATCCGATCTGGTTTTCTTCGCTGGTGGGTGTGAACCGCTAAGCGTTCACCTTGCATCAGCCGTGGTGAGCGGAGTGGAATCGCCACGGCGCATTTGAAAAGGAAGGCTTCCCACAATTGTATTTACGAGAGTTGAGAAGCGAAACTGATCTTTCTCCAACGCCTTCACAATTTTGTCGACCGCGCATTTGTCATAATATTCCAACCCACGCCCCAGTGCGAACGTCAGCATTTTTTCCGTCACGCACCGCAGAAACTCAGTTCGTTTTTGTTCCATTAAAATTTTCTTCAGTTCGGAGGGGCCTTCGAACGATTGGCCACTGACCAATTTGCCGTCAGCTTCGACAGGGAATTTGCCATCCATCTCTCGCCACGCACCGATGCCATCAAAATTTTCAAATCCAAACCCGATTGGGTCCATGCGAGCATGACAGGAGGCGCAGATTGGGGTTTGTCGATGCTGTTCCATGCGCTGCCGCAAGGATCCAGACAAGATTTTTTCCTTCTCCTCGCTCAACTCAGGCACATCCGGAGGAGGAGGGGGCGGGGGAGTGCCAAGAATGTTCTCGAGGATCCATTTGCCGCGTTTTACCGGCGAGGTCCTTGTCGGGTTGGACGTCAGGGTCAGGATGCTCGCGTGAGTCAAAAGGCCACCACGGCGACCATCCGTGAAGCTCACTTTCTGAAACTCCTTCCCAGTGATTCCGGTGATCCCGTAATGACGGGCCAACCGCTCGTTCACAAAAGTGTAGTTCGCCTCCAGAAAATCGAGCAAACTTCGGTCCTCACGCATGATGTTGGTAAAGAACATCTCGGTCTCCTTCCCCATGGCTTCGCGCAACTCTTCATCGAAGGACGGATAAGTCTGCTTGGCGGGAGCGACATTGGATAGGCTACGGATTTGCAGCCACTGAGCGGCAAAATTTTGAACCAGTGCCTCAGAACGATGATCCTGCATCATGCGTTTGATCTGAGAATTCAGATTTTTCCTTAACGTCTTTTTACCCGCAAGTTGGAGCAACTCTTCATCCGGCATCGTGCTCCACAAAAAGTAGGATAACCTCGAGGCGAGGGCGAATTCATTGATCTGATGGACGGATTTTGCATTGTCAGGGTCCGGTTGAACTTCCCCGCGAAATAGAAAATGAGGCGATACCAAGGCTGCTTCCAAAGCGAGCTTAATGCTATCCTCAAATGAATCACCATTCTGTTGAGCATGAGTGAATAGTACAGTTAATCGACTGGTCTCATCAGTTGTCACAGGACGACGCCAAGCACGTGTGATGAATCGTCGAATAATTTCCTTAGCATAGACCTCGGGATTTTTCTCCGGAGGACCCGCAAAGAAAATTCTGGTGTGACTTTCGGGGTAGGGCTGGGGTTCTAATGGTCCCACCAGTTCCACATAATCAACAAAGAGATTCCTGTCTCGTCGGCTGGGAACAGGATCATTCGGATCATTGAAATTGTTCAGATAAGCGGTACCGATCCGGTGCGAACCCACTTCCAGACGAATCGTAAATTCAAAAACCTCTGGACGCCTTTCACTAGCTCTCACATTAAAAACCTTCTGCTTGGTTCCATCCACACGTAATTCCATCTGCGGCAAATCTTTGCCCGCTTGTTGGCCCCAAGCGCGAATACGGACAGCGTAGTCACCGGCTTTGTTCAGGTTCACGCTCGTAAAAATTTCCCCTTCGCGATATAATCCCATCGCAATTTCGCCCACGGGATAAATCGCGGAGAGATCCCCTTCGCGTTCCATTTTTTCACCTTCAAACCGTTGGGTTGGACCGCCAAGTTTCGGACCTCCCGAAACGATTGCCGTTTCCATGATTTTATCGGCAGCAGCGAGATATTTTTCCAACAGGATTGGGGGTATCGAAAGCACATCCCCGATGTTGTCGAATCCGTAACCCACATCGTCTTGTGGAAAATCAGCCGCTGGTTTGAAATCCACGGCCACGAGGTCTCTGATGGTGTTATTGTACTCCGCCCGATTCAAACGACGGATGGTGACTCGGCCCGGATCCGGATTCTCGCAGGCTCCGGAGAACGCTGTATTCTCGATCCATTGTACCAACAGTTCACGCTCAGAGGCCGAGGGTTGAGGTTTATCCTCGGGAGGCATTTCTCCAGAATGAATATTTCGCAGCACGCTCAACCAAGGTTTAACATCAGCGAGAATGTTCTCAACCACTCGATAACGATCCAATGCCAGATCGCCCTTGTGTTTGCCGTTCCCGTGGCAGGAGTAACAGTATTTTTCGAGGAGCGGCTGGATGTCACGATCGAACCCAGCCTGAACCTCCTGCGCTGCACGCGTCCGCTCCTTTGCTGAGGGGGCGGATATCACGGGGACGACATTCATCAGGAGAATCCCGCACCACGTTAAAATATTCCAGCGCATGTTTTTGAAGGTCGAACGGGTAATTAGTTTTTGATCGAGCTTGAAACCTAAACTCGCTCACCGGATTCTGCAACGGCACTTTCAGGGTCGGGGAAAAGTGCCTTACTTTTTCTCAACCAAGGTGATGATGATTTGTGCGTCTTTTTTCAGGCTTTCGATCAATCGAGGCAGATCATTTTGAATCGCGATCTGTTGAAGTTTATCGCGGATTTTTTCCTTCATCGGCCCATTAAGATCAGATTTTTTGGGTGCGATACGTTCGTGTAGCTTGATGATATGATATCCGAAGCGAGTCATCACCAAGTCGCTGACTTGGTCGGGTTTCAACGTGAACGCCGCTGCATCAAACTCAGGGGGCATCTGCCCTCGGATGAAAAGATATTCTCCACCCGGATGGTCCGGCGAACGATCATCGCTAAATTCTTTCGCCAGTTTCGCGAATTCCTCTCCACCCTTGGCACGCGCTAAAACTTTAACGGCATTTTCCTTCTTCATCGCAACAATTTCAGAGGAAAGGTCAACTTTACTGATAGGGTCTTTAAAAGAAAAAAGAATATGCGACCCTCGTAATTGTTCCGGAAGTTGGAATGCGTCTGGGTTATCGATGTAGAATTTTTGAACCTGCTCCTCGGTGATCACATGGGAGGGTTTGAGTTCTCGTTCGATCACCGCTTTCACGAGGGATTGCTCCTGAATCTGGGCTTCAAATTGGGCCGAGGTGAGACCAAGAACGATCAACTGCCGCTTGAATGCAAGTTCATTGGCTACCTTGGATTTTGATTCTTCAATCAGTTTGTTCCCGATGGCTTTTCCAGTTTTTTTGTCCGCATCCGTCGCTCTCTGCAATAGGAGTTGTGTAGCGACCAATCTTTCGAGGATCGTTCTCTCCGCTTCCTGTTCCAATTCCTGCGAAACCCGTTCGCCTGCTCCTACCCGGCTGGCTTTGAAAGCAATCACCGCCTCCTCGACCTGACTAAACTTCACCTCGATTCCCTTGCCCTTAGCCACCACGCGGTCTCCAAACAAGGTTTCAGCGGAAATCGTAACGATTCCCAAAGTCAATGCCATCGCCACCACGAGACCGGCGCCTACTCTTTTTTGATGAAATTGAAAAATTTTCACAACTTCACCACACGGACATTGCTGATATCCGGATCCAGTTGAATTTCTTCCAGCAACGCTTGAGGCGGCACACTGTCGAGGTTCAAGACCGTCAATGCATTCCCGCCTTCATTGTCGCGGCTCAGGCTCATGCTAGCGATGTTGACCTGATGCCGACCCATCAACGATCCCACGTAGCCCACGATCCCCGGCCGATCTTTATTCGTCATCAGGAATAGCACACCCGCGGGCAATAATTCCACAGGGCGACTGTTGACTCGCACGATGCGTGGATGATTATGCGATCCATAGAACGTGCCACCCGCCGAAACTTTTTGATCCCCCGAATGCACCGCTACATGCAGCCACTCCACATAATCCAACTCCTCGTTCGACTTCACTTCATCCACCGTGATTCCCAACGATAATGCGAGCGATCTGACGTTTACCTGATTCACATCCTTGCCCCCCGCACTTTCCAGAAAACCCTTGAGCACCGAACGCGTGATTGGATCCATCGGTAGATCCGCCGCCTTGCCTCCATACGTCACCACCAACCGATCGTTGCGTTTGGGTGCCATCTGCGCCACCAACCGGCCCAGTTGCGTGCCGAGAAGCAGGTAAGGCTTCACAATCGCGTAAGTTTTCGCGTCCAAATTGGGCAGGTTAACCGCATTACGCACCTCCCCTTTCAATAAATAATCGGTGATGGCTTCTGCCACCTCGATCCCCACATTCTCCTGCGCCTCCTCAGTGCTCGCACCCAAGTGCGGCGTCATGATGACCTGAGGTAGGTCACGCAATGGAAAATCCTTCGGCAACGGTTCCACTTCGTAGACATCCAGCGCGGCACCGCCCACTTGACCTGATTTGACTGCGTCATAGAGGTCGGTTTCGTTGATGATTCCGCCTCGGGCGCAATTGAGCAGGCGAACGCCTTTTTTCATCTGCGCGAAGGCCGCCGTATTGAGCATACCTTTCGTCTCGTCCGACATCGGCATGTGAACCGTGATAAAGTCACATTGGGGATAGATATCCTCGATTTTTTCAACCAACTCGACCTGCAAAGCTTTTGCGCGAGCCAGAGCTAAATAAGGATCAAAAGCCACCACGCGCATTCCGAACGCGATCGCCCGCTTTGCAACCTCGGTGCCGATCCGGCCCATCCCCAAAATCCCCAGCGTCTTATTATACAGCTCCGTGCCCTGAAACGCCTTGCGGTTCCATTCCCCTGCCTTCATGGACATATGCGCCTGCGGAATTTTCCGCGTTAGAGCCATCAGCATCGAAAACGTCAGCTCTGCTGTGGAAATCGTATTTCCGCTCGGGGTATTCATCACCACGATCCCCCGCTGAGTGGCGGCATCCACATCCACATTATCCACCCCCACCCCGGCACGGCCCACGACCCGTAAGAGCGGCGCGTTTTCGATCAGTTTCCGAGTAATCTTTGTCTCAGAACGCACCACCATCGCTACCACATCCCCTAGCAGAGGAATCAACTCAGCCTCAGAGAGCCGTTTTTCCAGCACAGTAACCTTGAATTCAGTCTGTTGTTGGAAGAGAGCAATGCCCTTCGGCGAAATTGGATCACAAATCAGTACGTTCATAACAAAGAGGCAATTTATGGGGCGTTTTAGCCTAAGTTTCAATCTTAAAAATAG